>JAAFHR010000076.1 GCA_013298455.1 Betaproteobacteria bacterium
CGAAGTGCAAGAAAAGGCCGGTTTCATCCCCAACGTCTTTCTCACGCTCGCCCATCGCCCCGCCGAATGCCGAGCGTTTTTCGCATACCACGACGCGCTGATGTTCAAAGAAACGCCCGCGCTCAGTAAAGCCGAGCGCGAGATGATTGTGGTGGCCACGAGCGGCGCGAATGATTGTTTGTACTGCGTGGTAGCCCACGGCGCGATTTTGCGGATTTACACCAAAAACCCCAGAATCGCTGACCAGTTAGCCGTCAATTACCGGAAAGCCGAAATCACACCAAAGCAGCGCGCGATGCTCGATTTCGCGTTGAAGGTGTGCCTACGTTCCAACGAAGTCGATGAAGCCGATTTCGCCGTGTTGCGCGAGCACGGTTTCACCAGCGATGACATCTGGGACATAGGCTCCATCACCGCGTTTTTCGGGATGAGCAACCGACTGGCGAACATGACGAGCATGAAGCCCAACGAAGAGTTTTATTTGATGGGGCGCGTGGCGCGGGCGAAGTAGGCCTAGCCAACGACCACGTTTCGGAACCGAGCTTCGGCGTTAGCGAGCGCCGTTCGTACGTCAGTTTTCAGATCCGTTCGAACGTTTTGTACCCACGGCGGTTCGGCAGTCCAGTAATTCACATAGCTATTTCTCGCCACCGGCAGCTCATATCCGAAGTCGCGATAGATTTGAGCCCCGGCGCTCCCGAGTGCATCATGGTGCGCTTGCATGAAATGAGACTTGTATTCGAACGCTACCCCTGCCCGGTTTACCCGGTGGTCGAACACGCCGCTGGCGACAAATTTGTCTTCAATGTATTGAAGATTCTCAAACGACGCGACCCGAAGCGCACGCTGGAGATTTTCGTGCGTAGGGCTAAGCGCTGGTTCGTTGATAAACGTTTGAATGCGTCGAAACTCGCGTGCAGCATCCGCCTTCACGTCTTCAAAGCGGACGATCAGCGCCTCGTTGCCTCTCAGCGCGGAGAAACCCCACCACAGCGCGATGTGCAACAGGTAAGCCGAGATTCTGTCAATTTGCCAACGTGCATCGGCTTCTCGCACCCAGTCGAAAAATGAAGGTGTTTTATTGCCCGGCCTTTGCATTCGACGCCAAGCTGAAAAAAGCGCATCGCGCGGGTCGCGCACAAAAATAATCTGTCGATCACACGGCGTCCACTGCCCCGGTAGATCGTGACTAAAGCGCGGCACAATCGCGTTCGAAAAATCGAAGCGGCGTCCGGTGACTAAGCCCGGCATGACGCGAGACCAAGGATCACCCGGATAGTCGTAGCGGTAGGCGTGCCCGCCCAAGTGCTGCCATTCGCGAGTCATGTCAACGTTCCAAGGGTTCCATACCGGCACATCGAGCTCGAGAAATAGCGACGCTAGCCAGCTGACGCCGCAGGGTAGCTCCGCCGAAAGCACGTCAAGCGTGAAGCCCGAGAAGCCATCGTAGCCAGGGCGTTCGTGTCCAGCTCCGTCTACGTGAGTGAGCGGACGAAACCGCGGATTGCTCATCGTTGTCCGCTTGCTTCGTCAAGCATCGAGAGCCATCGATTTCGGATCGTTTGCGCCTGCGAGAGTAGCGAGTCCATCGAGCCATCGTTCACAAAGTGGTGATCTGGCTGCTCTGGGAGTTCTGCCGCGATGCCCGCACCTACCCACTGACTTGAATTGACCAGCTGTCCAGGTCGGCGATCGTTGCGAAGCCGCTCGTCTGCGTCGAGGAGACAGAGCAGGAGTGGCAGTTCGCGCTGGCGCGAGAATTCGCGATTGCGTTTGTGGATCGTCTCAAACAAGGAAATCGTCGCAACTACGCAGGTAGTCCCTGCTGAAGCGAGCGACCAAGTACGGTGTTGTAGCGCCTGAGCCACGAGCAAACGAGCATCCCGAGAAAAGCCCGCAGTGGGCATTTCGCTGCGTCGGAAAGCGTCGCCGTCGAGTAATGTAGCGTCAAGGTTGCTCCTCGACAAGACCGAGACCACCTCCGTAGCCAGCGTCGTTTTACCGGCTCCCGCAAGCCCGCAAATCCAGATCACGCCGCCATTCATGCGGCGGGTCGACCTAGCGCCGCCAGTCATGAATCCAATCCGTTTGAGCGAGCCCTTTTGCCACAGTGTCCCGGTCCGCCGGTGTGTCGACTTCAATCCAGCCGCCCTCGCAATCCACGACGTTAACCGTTACCCCTTGCCCGAGAATGACTTGCAGCAATTGGGTGGTGTCGCCACGTCGTTGGAGTGTTTCATCCGCGACTAGGGGGCGACTTAAGTGCTTCCAGCCCGCCGGGGTCGTTTTGAGCAGGCCCATGAATTGCCCACCGATCTCATCGAGTGAAAAGGCTCGGCCGCCGATGGCGCGCAACTTGCCGTCGTTCGAAGCGAAGGTTTCAGCATCGTCAATCGGGTCACTGAACCGAGCTTCCCATAGCGAACGCCACTGGGTGTTGTTAGCAACGACGATATCACCCACCGCGTTGGCAAGGCATGACAAATGCGTCGAACGGACCGCGACGTCTGAGTAGGTGATTAAGCAAGGCTCCGTGGCGATGAACGACGCCGCACGCATCAGCGTTCCCAGCATGTTCGTTGATGCCCAATCGACGTGATGTGTCAGCTCGGTGTGTTCCCCTCGGTAGCTTTCTAGGCACTCCGCGCGGTAGCCTGTGATGATCACGATCTTCTCGACCCCTGCATTTCGCAGCGATTCGATTAACCAGTCGAGCAGTGGACGCCCCGCCACTTCGGTGAGGCACTTTGGAAGTTCGGCTGTGCTGGCGCCGAGGCGACTACCTCGCCCAGCGGCGAGCACTACGGCATGTCTCGCTCTGTCTTTCATCGCGCGTCAGTTCGTTTGCGATACAGCCATACTGCCGTTGAAAACGGGACCTCGATGCTACCTTTGGGGACGACGGCGCTGATGCGAGATACAACGCGCTCGAAAGCGCCGCCCGCAGCTCGCGCGAGCGTTGCGTGAGAGCGCCACCCAGCGATGAAGTTTTCGTGGCCTGTGCGATGAACAAACGGATGCCGACCGTGTTCAATCAATTGAAAGTGCCCACTCATCATCACCGATTCAGTGGGATCGGTGCGGCGCGAACCATACTCAAACTTGGGCAACTCCAAACGAATGCCGCTTTCAATCGCTGCTTGCAGCGGATCGTCGAGATTGCGGTGGTTCCACATCAGGGCCAACAGGCCACCATCGACTAACACTCTCGACGCCTCTTTCAGAGCAAGTCCCGCACTGACAACGTTGAACGACGAACCAAAACACACCACCTCGTACTGTGCGTCTCGTAGCGGTAGCGCTTCTGCCCGAGCCGCGATCCAAGTCGCGCGAAGATTAGCCGCATGGAGCGTCGCAGCCCGCCGCATTGCGGCATTGGGCTCAACGGCGAGCACTTGAAAGCCAGCACTCAGCAACGGACGGGTGAGTTTGCCAGTGCCAGCGCCGACGTCAAGCGCGTGTCGCAAGGGTCTCGAGGTCATGACTTGGTTAACCACTTGTTGAATCGCAGGTGCAGCGTAATCAGCACGATGTTCGTAGGATTCGGCGAGTGCCGAATAGTCCCAAGCGAGCCTGGTGCGGGTGTTCGTCATGCTGTCACCGAGAGGTGGCGTTGGTCGAAGTCGATGGCGACAGATTGCGCGCCAGAGACTGCATCATAAGTAGTTTCACCACAACCCAGAACGTAGGGCAGACCGAGCTCCTCGCAGCGAATGGCCATGTGTGAGTGCGGCCCGCCGAAGCAGGTGATCAGCGCAGCAATGGAATGTTCGAGTATCCAATCGAAACCTGGATCTGCCGCGCGAATCGCGACGATCAACCCCTCGTCTAGCCTGTGTGGCACATCAAATCGATCAATGACAAGGACGCGAGCCGACACACGTCCCCGGCCAAAGAACGTTGGGCGTGCTGCCGTGTCAACGCTCGCCCGGAAATCTTCGCGTTGAGTAATGAGCGAAGGCATGCGAATGATGCATTCCGACGCGTGCTTCACTGCGGCTCGTGCAGAGTGATCGCGAAGGCGTCCGATGCTTTGAGCCTCACGCAGCGCATCGATACTCAGATGCGAAAGCGACTCCGTGCCCAGCTCCTGACCCGCTCCCCAGCTCGATAGCGCTGCTAGCCAATCAGATACTGCGCAAGCGAGGATCGATTTGCTGCACTCTCGCAGCTCGATCCGTTGGCGCGAGCGTTGTAGCCATGCTTCAGCGGGTTCACTGAAACCGCGCGACGCAATTGATGCGCCGATCATTCGGCGCTCTGCAGTCGAAAGCTCGAAGCGAGGCGTGGCTCGTTGCGCCGGTTGTATTGGTGATGCAATCGGTGGCACACGAATATCAAACGTTGACGGCCGTCGCGATAGTGGGTAACTCCCAACTGTTTGCGAGATGCCTGAGAGCGAACTGAGGTCGGTAGACAGCTCGTTCACTCGTGACGCTTTGATGGCACCTGCGCGGCACAAACTCTCCAGTTGAAAGCGGGCAACGAATGCAAGTCGTGCGTGGCGAGCAAAATCCAATGCCAAAATGCGGATAGGTTCCAGGCACAGCATCAGTGCTGGCAAGTCGTTGGACGCGGCGTAGATATTCCGCCTCACATCGTTCAACGCTGAGCGCAGCATTTCGATGGACTGTTGTTGCGACGGCCCTTTAAGCCAACGGGCTTCCAGCGCTTGCAATGCGCTTTCCCATTGTCGCTGTTGCCCCACCTTCAGCCCTGCCGCATGGAGCTGTTGACGGGATTCGTCGGCAAAGCCAACGCAGGTCGGTTGAAGCTCGGTTTCGATTCGATCATGAAGTGAGGGTGCTCGTCGCAGTCGCTCAATACTCGCCTCGACTACCGCTGTCGCTGAATTGTCCGTCAGTTGGCTTGGAATGAGCGAACTGAGGCTCGCCCGGACGTCCACGTAAGGTCGCCCCGCTAACGGCATGAGCAGCGGGTGAACCGGAGAGGTTCGGTAACCGAGCTCGATACGAGCCACCCTCCACGATCGACGAGTGATTAGCGAATCAAAGAGCGAGAGCGCAAGCGCTCTGGGATGCTCGCCGATCAGTTCAGCGGGATTCCAATCGGGCATCAGTCCCAGCACGGTCGTCTGCCCCAACTCGCCAGTTCGAGGCGCTTGACATTCACCATACGCAGACTCAACCGCTCTCAAAATTCGATTGCGCACGACCTCAGACACCCGTGCGGACGCTCGTGTCGATGGCGTCACTTGAAGCAAGCGTAGTCGTCCGTTTTGAGCCACCGCAATTTCGAGCTCTAGGGCGTTCGACTGAAGCAGCCGTTCAAGTTGTGACAGCAACCCGAATGCGCGCTGCACTGCACTGGGCCACTCTCGACGGGGTGGGCTACCTGACGAGAGCCAGAAGCGCGACGTATTGCACCAACCAGCCGTTATCGCATTGGTTTCGGAACCCTCTCGGTAGCTGACGGATGCGCTACCCGGGTGGTGCGTTGCCGTGGCTGAGCTTGCGCCTATGACCGCTCGAGCATCGGTGACCCAGCGCTGAATAAGCAGCTCGTCAGACGGCTTCACGTGGTTGTAGCGCGCGATGACGCGTTGGATCGCGTCGCTTAGGGCGGCCGCATCCGAGCCGCTCAGCGGCCCCAGTGACAAGTATCGCCCCGCCTGAGAATGCAGCCCAGCGCATTCACTTGCTCGGCTGCTGCGCATCGCTACGAGATCGGAACGAAAACGCGTCTTGATCCGCTGTAAACAGTGCCTCGCATCGAGCTGCCATTCTGAAACTGTTAACACGATGAATGCAGGCACGTAGCGTCGCAACGAGGACGACTCGACGCGTCGGAGCCAGGTCGCTTTCGAAGCGCCGTCGATCACTTAGCTCCTAGGCGATGTCGTTGTTCATCGTCGACAAAATGATTGAGCGCAGCATCGCAAAACGCTGCAAACAGCGGCGACGCAGGTAGCAGTGGTGTGCTGGAGCCAGCCAACAACTCCGCATGCCACTGCACCCCCACAACGAATCGTGATTGATCGCGGTGACTGATGGCTTCAACCAAACCATCCTCGTCGCAGCGAGCCTCAACGCGCAAATTGGCGCCAAGTCGGTCTATGCCTTGATGATGAATTGAGTTCACAAGGCCTTCACGACACCCGAGCAGTTGAGCTAGCTCGCTGTCGGCTTCCAATTTGACGCGATGGTAGTGTTCGTCATAGCGCACCGGGTCGCTGTGTGCGATTGAGTGCGGGCGCTGCAAGAGGAGATCTTGAAAGAGCGTGCCACCGCAGGCGACATTGACCAGTTGGCAGCCACGGCACAGCCCTAAGATAGGTTTGCGAAGCTCAAAAAATGCGCGAAAGAACGCCAGCTCTGTGGCGTCGCGGCGTGCATCACCACGCCAATCATCTCGGAGTGCGCTCTGACCGTAGCTGCTCGGTGCGATGTCAGCACCACCCTGCAGCAACAGCCCGTCAAGTCTTGACGCATAGTCGCGTGCGATTGATTCAGTGATGGACTCCGGGCTCGGTAACGTCACGGCTAGCGCTCCCGCCGCGGCCAGCCGTTCGCTGATCGCGCTCTGTGCGAGAAAAAGCGTTTGCCTGAAGGATCCTCGTGCTGATTGATCGGCATAGTGAATTCTTGGAGTGACTCCGATTAGCACGCGGCCCTTTTCATGGTGTGCTCGCGTCATTTAGTCCATCGCCCACGGGTCAAACAACCGAAGCCCTGCGATATCGGCAAAATCGCGCACGTTTCTCGTCGCCAATACCAAGTCGTGCGTTAGCGCAGTGGCTGCGAGCAAACCATCGATCACAGCCAGCGGGCGCGGCGTTTGCGCCATCATCCGACCCCAACGGTCAGCCACCCGAAGATCATAGGGAAGAATGCGGCCTCTGAGTTCGGCTACGAGCTTCTGCTCAAGCCAACGCTCAAGTTTGTGACGACGAGCCTCGTCCTTATACAACTCAATGCCCTTGCGAACTTCGCCTAAGGTCAGGGCGCTGAGAAAACAGTTGTTTGGATTGAGTGCCGCAATTCGCTCGAGTGCGAGTTCATTGGCGTTGCGCTTGAGCGGCTCAGAAATTACGTTCGTGTCGAGCAAGTACCCCATGCTCAATCAAACGAGATTTCGCGAGGAAGCCCTTTGTCACGGGAGAAATCCAAATCGAGCCCGTACAGGGGCGAATCGCGAAGAAAATCCGCAAGGTTTTGCTTCGGCTTCGTCAGTCGTTCGTAATCGTCGACCGAGACCAAAACGACAGCCGGCGCGCCGTGCACTGTGATTTGCTGCGGCTCGTCCGCCGCCAGCTTCACCACTTCACTGAACTTCGCTTTCGCTTCCTGCAATTGCCATGTAGCCATGAGCGACTCCCTTGTGGTCAGACTGGTCAGAATTGTACGTGAGCCGCTAAGCGGAGACCACTTCGGCCACCGCCCGCTCAACCCGCGTCAAACCCTCGTCGATCTCAGCGTCTGTGATGTTGAGCGCCGGAGCGAAGCGTAGGATGTTGTTGTTTCCGGCCGTGAGGAAAACGACGTTGTGCCGATGTCCGGCTTTCATGAAGTCGCCCGCTTTGTTGTCGTACTTGGCTGTGAGTTCGCAGCCGAGCCAGAGGCCTTCGCCGCGTACGTCAGCAAACACGTTGTGTTTTTTGTTGATTGCGGCGAAACCATCGCGAAGGCGTTGCTCGGCGACCAATACGCGCTTCAAAAACGCTTCGTTGTTGATGATGTCGATGACGGCTTCAGCGACCGCTGCGCCCAGTGGATTGCCACCGTAGGTGGTGCCGTGAGTGCCGGGCACCATGACGCTGGCGACTTTTTCGGTGGCCATGAAGCAGCCAATCGGGAAGCCGCCACCGATGCCTTTAGCGCTCGTCAAAATGTCGGGTGTGACACCTTTTTGCATGTAGCTGTAAAGTGCGCCCGTGCGGCCCGCGCCGCTTTGGATTTCGTCAAAAATCAGGAGCGCGTTGTGCTTATCGCAGAGCTCACGCGCTGCGGCCAAAAACGCAGGCGAGCCGGGGAACATGCCGCCTTCGCCTTGCATCGGTTCGATGATGATGCAAGCTACGTCGTCATCCATCACCGCACGAAGTGCGTCGACGTCGTTGTAGGGGATGTGCGTGATGCCCTCGGGCACGGGGCCCATGCCCTTGGTGTACTTGGGCGAGCCGCCAGTAGACACGGCGAGCCATGTTCGGCCGTGAAATGAATTGGTCGTTGAGATGATGCGGTGCTTTTTGTCACCGTAATGTGTGCTGGCGTATTTGCGGGCGGTTTTCAGGGCGCCTTCGTTGGCCTCGGTGCCGCTGTTACAGAGGAAAACGCGATCTGCAAATGTTGCATCAACGAGTTTTTTGGCGAGCCGCATCGCAGGCTCGTTGACCATGTAATTCGAGATATGCCACATGCGATCGGCTTGCGCTTTGATCGCGGCAATCAGCGCGGGGTGGCTGTGCCCGAGCGAGAGCACCGCCACGCCGCCAGCGAAATCGATGTAGTCCTTGCCTTCGGTGTCCCAAATTTTTGAGCCCGCCGCCCGCGCCGGAACGAAGTTCGCAGGCACGTAGGTTTGAAACATCACCTGATCAAATGTGGCGCGCGTCACTTTCAGCGATTCAGATTCGCGAACGTGAGCGGGCGGGGTGAGGTTTTGTTGGGTTTTGATGGGGTCGAGCATGTTTTCAATCAGGACGAAGGGCGTGAAAGACAAGGACGAATGACCAATGACGAAGGACGAAGGACCAATGACGATTACCGCAAGGATGAGTGACCCATGACGCAGGACGTAAAGTCAGGGGCGCTGGCTTGCTGTTGCTAGCCGGATGTGACTCGTCCCAATTCCGTTCGCCCTGAGCTTGTCGAAGGGCTGGCGCAGTCGCATCAAGGCTTCGACAAGCTCAGCCCGAACGGATTTGAAGACGGCGCTGCTGTATCTGACGTGATTGAGGCCTGTCCCATTCAGCGAAACCCAGTCACGCCAAGCTTTGCGTCATTCGTCCTCTCGTCCTAGCGCGAAAGCGCGTCGTCCTGCATCACCACGCTAGTGGTGATGCTCCCCGCCGTGTTGGCTCATGCCGTTACACGCAACGATTTGAATTTCAACTTTGTATTCGGGCTTGGCCATCATCGCTTGCACGGTGGCGCGGGCTGGCGTTTGGCCTTCGGGTACCCATGCCTCCCACACTTCGTTCATGGCGGCAAAATCGGCCATGTCTTTGATGTAGATCGTGGCTGAGAGGATGCCTTTTTTGGTGGCTCCGCCTTCTTCGAGGAGCTCGTCGATTTGATCAAGCACCTCTCGGGTTTGTGCTTTGATGTCGCCCGAGGGATCTTTGGCGACCTGTCCGGCCAAATACAAAAAGCCATGGTAGGTGACCATTTCGGAAAGACGTTTGCCGATGCCGTAGCGACGAATCATTGGGATGCTCCAAAGGTTGTGGAAATTGACTTTCGATTCTAAGGCGGAAGCAGGGGTAGGCGCGCACCTGGGCGCGCAAGGCCGTGGCAAGGGAGCGCGAACGGATTTGATAGGTCTCTCGCGCCCAGGTGCGCTCCTACAGGGCGCATCAACAAAAACGGCCGCGATGCAAAGCATGGCAGCCGTTCGTAAGGTGCTGGCGAGAGCGGGGGCAGCTCAGCCAACGGTCGTCATGTCGTCGTTGTCGGGCAAGTCGCGCCTGGGGACGTAGGCGGGATGACCTGCGGGGCGCACGCATTGCGCTCTTGGGGGGAAGAGCGAGGAGGTGCGTGTCGCCTGAGCTTCGACGTTATCGTTTTTATTGGTTGACAGAAATCCTAGTAACGAGGGGCAGGACCGCGAACTTCGGGCGCGAGATTCACACGCACGTTCAACGTTGGGCCTGGGTCAAAGCCCATGCGAGTTGTGTAATCGCGGCCTTGGTAGCGGTAGGTCACGTTGTAGCCGCGCACTTCTTCGCGATTGTCGTAGACCGTTTGGCAGCGCTGAACGTTCCGGGTTTCGGGCACGTAATCCACCCGAGCTGGCGCGTAGTTCACCGGTGCAGCGCTGGGCGCGTTGTTTTCAATGGAGTTGCCAACGATGCCACCGAGCACCACACCCGCAGCGGTGCCATGATCGCGGCCACGGCTTGAGTTGCCAAACTGATGACCCACCACGCCGCCGATGATGGCGCCAAGCACGGTGCCTGCGCCCACGGTGCGCTCACCTGAGCCTTGCGGCGCAACGTATTGCGCATCCACATATCCGGGCGACGCAACGCGCCGATCCGTGGTGATGGTTTCGTTCACGCACTCTTGGCGCGGCACGCTGACGCGCTCATAAATGGGCTGAGCCGACACGACCTGCGCGGTGTCGGAAAAGCTCTGCGCGAAGGCAGCGCCGACAGCGGTGAGCGCGAAAAAAGCAGCGAGGGTACGTTTCACAAAAGTCTCCTTACGATGATGGCAGCCACAGTTGCCGAGCTTCGGCGACGTGCTGTGTATTGCTATGACTGCGTTGTTGCCAAAACGTGCCCTAGGGGAAACGCGTTGACGCAGCGTTGGAGTAAGTTCTCCAATTTACAGCTTTATCTTCAAAAGCCTCATTGAATATGGCATACGTGATATTTAAGTGTGCTTATGAAAAATACTTAAAACTGTTATTAGCCCATATGAATAATAGGTTTAATTGAATAAGTTGATACTGATACGACGAATTTTCTGAACAGAAATCATGGTCGAGTTCGTTTGGGAGCGGTTTACCGCGACCCGAGGTACCAAACTTGAGCGGGCAGTTCGCCACATTATTCGCGGCAAGCCGCTCCTACAGCGCGACGCTCTTGCCGCCTACAATCCCCCGCATGGCCAACATCAAAAAAACGTTACTCCTCACCGGCGCGTCGCGCGGCATTG
>JAAFHR010000075.1 GCA_013298455.1 Betaproteobacteria bacterium
TTGAAGTCAAATCTATTTTTAATCATTCGGGATTGTCATGGAGTCACACTGGAGCAGCATCAGCCAAACGTCCGTTCGCGCAGGGGTTGCCGCCAGCACGCTGCGCTTCTACGAGGCACAAGGGCTCATCAGCGGGCGACGAAGTGCTGGCGGCCATCGGCAGTACCCGCGTGACGCGCTCAGAAGAATCGCCTTCATTCGCGCTGCGCAAGTCGTAGGCCTGACGTTGCCAGAGATCGCCACAGCACTGTCGTCGTTACCTCAACAGCGCACCCCCACCAAGCGGGATTGGACACGTCTGGCAAAGTCATGGGGGCCGAGACTCGACGAGCAAATCGCGTCACTGCAGCTGCTTCGCGCAAAGCTTGACAGTTGCATTGGTTGTGGGTGTTTGTCGATGCAGTCGTGCGCGCTCTACAACCCGAACGACAGCGCAGCGGCGCGAGGATCAGGCGCGCGGTACCTGTTGGGCGATTTGCCTGAAATTTAACTGCGCAACGAGCGGGCGTGCCCTGATACGCCCCACTGCGCTCACTCCACAATCACATACACCTTGGTAACCGCCTCAAGCACCTCAAAGGCGCCAGTAAAGCCGCATGGAATGTGGACGCTGTCGCCAGCGCTTGCCTCAACGGAGCTGCCGTCCTCAGCGTGCAAGCGACAACGCCCGCTCAGCACGACAAAAATCTCTTGCTCATCGGCCGCCATCGCGATACGCCACTTTCCTACTTCACTTCGCCAGATGCCGCTGTAGAGAGACTTTGCAGCGCCGAGCGGGGTGTCGATCCGATTCCATGTTTCGCGCAGTGGGTTGCCGCAGATGAGGCGATCTGGCTTTGGATGATCGCTGGCGGGGGCGTCGGTGGGTTGCGAAGAAAAGACTTGGGCGTGCATGGCGGTTTGGCGAATGAGCTCGTTTTTGCCATCGTAGCGCAGATGGCGTGCAGACGCGCTGCTCTGCACGAGTGAACTTGCGACGATCGCATGGGTTTGGGTTTGCAACGCCGTGCGCGCCCAGGTGCGCGCCTACCGAGGGTCAATCTCCCGTCTCAAGACTACGCCAACAGATCAGCCATATCGCGCATCAACACCGCACTTTCAGCACCCACCGTAGGCTGGCCGCTTGCGCTGATTAGGTCCGCGTTGCGGATGGTGGCTCCGAAATCTAAGCCCGTTTTTTGTTCAATCGTTTTGATGCCGACACGCCATTGCGACACGTTGACAGAGGCCAGCTGTGCAGGCGGCCTCAGCGCAACACGCGACTCCGACAGCAGGGCGAGCTGATCAACGATCAAGCCGACAGACTTCAAACCAGTGGCGCCTTTCCAAACGATGAGCTTAAAAAACGACGATGGAATCTGCACGTCATCGGCCCACAGGTCGATCGCATCGTCAAAGATGGGGCCTTGGATTACTGTGATGCGATTACCGTTTCCCACCGCGAGCACGCCGTTCTCCAGCACGTAGCGCTCGGCACCTTGCCAAAACTTCGCAGTTTGGTTGAAGCGAAAGTGTTGCGGAGAACAGTTGGCGAAGTGAAACGTGTCGGCGTTGGCGCGCTCAGCCTCTTCGGCGCTACCCCAGGTGGGATCAGTGCGCCGCGTGAGATGGCCGCGATCAAAGTAGGTGGACCAAGCAGAATAGAAATCTTGATTGAGCGTGAAGGCATCGCTCACACGTGGATCTTTGAACCATTTTTCGGCTTCGGCGTCGCGTACCTCGCCCGTTTTGCGATCAATCGCAAGGTAGCTCGCGCCGTCGATGTTGGTAGCGCTATAGATCGCGACGCGGCGCGATTGATGCAGTACAAGGCTGAAATGCTCGTACTTCAATACACCTTGGCTTGCGTCTGCTGCGTTGCCACGTAGCGGTGCGACCGCGCGCTTGAGCGACGCCGAGAGGCTCGGCAAGGGCAGCGTGAATCCATCGATGAATTTTTCGTCGTATCCCAAACGATTGGCATAGTTTTCGTCAATTTTTAGTGCTTCGCTGGCTCGAGTGAGCTGCTTTGGCGCTACGATGACCGTACCACCCGCGGCGCCTGCGCTTCCAAGCATCGCTGAGCGGGATGACGCGCCCGAATCGGCCAGACGCACAGAGATTTCTAGCGGAACAGTGAAAGTGACCGCGCCATCGTTGTCGACTCGGAACGCGGTTTGCTGGGTGTTAGCTGAACTCATATTGACTCCTTCGTTGAGGGCTCGTGAGGATGAACTTTGGGGGCTCGTTGATGTGAGGGCTGCGGGGGTACTGCGCGCTCGCGGACCGCTCAACGTGCGACCACCGCCACTCGCACGGTCGGTATCAAGCCCGAGCGAGAGCGCTTGCTCGATGAGCGCGCGCGCGTCTGGCGTGAATTCGGTCAAGCGCGCACGCAAATCTTTGACGATCGCACTGATCCGCACGCCCTCGTTAACGGACTGCGGCAGCGGATTTCCGGCGTCATCAGAGCGCTCTAAAAACGGTGCGCCGTAGTGATGTAGTGCCACCACGTCCCAGCCATCGTTAAACACGGGAGAGCCCGAAGAACCGGGCTGTGTGTCGGTTTCGTAGAGGAGCGTTCGCGGGGTGCGAAACGTGAGCGTGTTGTTCCGGAGCGCGACGGTTTTCGGCCAGCCGTTGGGGTGCTGCACGATGTTGACATTCATACCAATCACGTGGCGATCTGGTGTGTCGGAGAGCACGCAGTAGCCCAAATCCGCGAGGTTTGCCTCTCCCGAAATTCGCGCGCCGATGGCAATCAAAGCGTAGTCGAGCTGATCCTCGTTGGAGAACACCGCGCATCGACCAGGATCGAGCTGAAAGGTGGTGGTTGCACGCGCTCGACCGAACTCATCCATTTCACGATCAAAGGTCACCGTTGCGGCGCGTGCGGCGTTGGCGTCGCCAATGACGTGCTGATTGGTGATGAGGAGCTGTGGGCTGATCAAAAAACCGCTACCCAATTCGGAGCTCCGAGGTGTGTTGACCTCTACAAAGCCCACCGCGCGCCGCGTTCGCGCTCCTTCGACCAAAAAATTTACGGGCTGGAAATCGACTGTGTCGCCAGAGATCGCTTCGGCGCGCGAAGCGGGCCGGACCGCTCGCTTGGCTCGGAGCTTCGCGGCATAGGCTTTGCTGCGCTCGGTATCGGTTTCGGCGGACTGCCATTGGCCTGCCGAGACCAGACGCCGCACCCGAGAGCGCTCCGCGCGCGTTTCTTCGACTATGGCCTGTAGTTTGGACTTTTCATTCGCTGCAATCATTGAGCGCTCCCAGTGAATTGAAATGAGGCAACAGCATTGCATCGCAATGTGAAGCCATGACGACAAAGACGTAAACGCCAGCCAAATTCGGCCATGTTGTTAGCCGGGCGAAGCGCTTCGTAACCGAGGGCACTTCTACAATTCGAGCTTCACGTTAGCCGCCCTGCCATGACAAACTTTCCCCAGCCGGTTCGCACCATCGATTGCAACGACATCGCCGCTGATGCAGCGTTTGTGCATCTTTCAACCATTGCCGATTTGCGCGTTGATCTGCGCTATGCCACGCCTCAGAATTTCATGAACCGAGACATGTATTCGCCGCTCGATTGCGCGTGGGTGCATGCCGACGCCGCTCACGCGCTCCGTGCGGCCATCGCTACGCTGAAATCGCAGCGCCCCGAGGTGACGCTCATCGTGCTCGATGCGTTGCGGCCGCATCGGGTGCAACAGGCAATGTGGGACGCGCTCGACGGTACCCCACTGACGGCCTATCTCGCCAATCCTGCCCGTGGTTCCATCCATTCGTACGGTATGGCGGTGGACGTGACCCTCGTCAACGCTCAAGGAAACGAGCTCGATATGGGCACGCCGTTCGACGACATGACGGAGCGCTCACATCCCGCGCTTGAAGCCCAGCATTTGCAAACGGGAGCGCTCAGCGCGCTACAAATTTCCAACCGAAAACTACTTCGAGACGCGATGACCGCCGCGGGGTTTCACGGCATCAGCACCGAGTGGTGGCACTTTGATTGCGGTGATCGCAATGTCGTGCGTGAGACGTTTGCGCGCGTCCTGTAGGCGCGGACTTGGTCAATTGTTCAGTTAAGAATTTTTAGCCACAGATTTCACAGATTGCACAGATGAGCGCCGATGCAGCCATTCGAAATCTGTGTAATCTGTGAAATCTGTGGCAAAAACACAGAACACCCGTTCAAAGGTGGGCAGTATTGGGACTGGGCCGCACTCGACCGGCCTCACAATCGACTCGACCCCAGCGATGCCAGGTCGTCGCCTACAGGGTGAACCGAAGCGAGTTGTCGTTGATCCCGCAGCGGTCAGCGCTTGGCTGGTGTATCAACCCGCAGCGTCCGCAAATCCGTTTTAGCAATCCAATCAATCATCGCGTCCACAATGGGGCGTCCAACTTTACTCACCGCTAAATCATGATTCACGGTGGTGACGACGGCGTGCATTTGCCCCGTAGCATCGGGCACGAAACCGGCGAGCGCCATGGTGTTTCGGAGCGTGCCGGTTTTCAACCGAGCGCGCTGCGTTGCGCCGCTGCCAGTCATGCGATTTTTTACGCCGCCATCAACGCCGACGATGGGAAACATCGCCAAATACTCCGGCGCCCAAACGCTTTGGTACCCAACCCGCAGCACCTGAGAAAGCGTCGTGGCGGAGATTCTCTCGCTCCGCGAGAGCCCAGAGCCGTTGTCGAGCACCAAACCGTTGGTATCGATACCGTGTTTGGCGAGCCAGGCTCGAACCGTGCGTTCGGCGCGGGCTGCGGTCGTTTCGCCAGAGCGAGCGTCTGGTGACAACGCACCTAACGTCAAATAAGTCATTCGAGTGATTGGGTTGTCAGAGCGCTTCAGAATGTCTCGGTTGAATTCGGCGAGCGTTCGCGAATAGTGCACGGCGAGTAGCTTCGTTGCGTCGCCGTTCACTGCCGCGGTGGCGCTGGCGGTGGATGCTTCGCGGACTCGCCCGGTGATTTGTCCGCCACGCTCGCTCCACAGCGTGCGAAACAATCGATCAGCGTACAGCGTTCGATCCAACACGTTAATCGCCGTGCTGATCGAGCAGTTTTTCGGGTACTCCCCGGCAAAGGTAATCACCGTGTTGGCTTCACCATTCGAAGTAACGGTGGGTATCTGCCAGCCGTCATCCCAATCGGCGCAGGCCCGCTCAACCAACGTCAATTTCGACTCAATCCAAACGCCGGGCAGCGCCGGGCTCTCGGTCACCCGAATCGTCGTGTCGGTCGACGAAATTTCGAGCGACTGCAAGTTGGTGCCGAGATTCAACGCATCGGGAATCACGTTGTACTGAAACTCGGGCGATTCATCAAACGGCGGCAAACCAATATCGGTACGCGCTGGAAAGAAAAAATTGCGATCCAAAATCACGTCGCCGCGAATTTCTTTGACGCCTTGGTGAGCGAGCGTGGTCAACGCGGTTCGCATCGCGTCCGTGTCGAAATCCGGATTTGCGAAACCGCGAATCACCAAGTCACCCAGCAGCACGCCGTCTCGGATCTCGCCCGACGAGCGCAAATCGGTACGGCCACGGTACGTCGGACCGAGCACATCGAGCGCCACGATGGAAGTGAGCACTTTAAGCGTTGAGGCGGGCTGCAGCGGCGCGTTGGCGTTGTGGGCGTACATCACTCGCCCGTCAGACAGACGAACCGCCAACGCCGCAAAAGCGCTCTCAGGAATGCTTGCAGCCACCAGACGCGATGTCACCGCAGCGGGCAGCGCATCGTCGGCGCGCGTCGCTTGGGCGAAGCTGGGCGCGATACAAAGCATTGCCGCAGCCAGAACCGCCGCGCCAGCCAGCCAACGCGGCAACGAATTGAGCCAAGAAAGTGAGCGGATGTTTGCGTTCATCCCTAAAGCTTATTCGAAGTTTGATCGTCAAAACGGTGCGTGCATGCCAAAAGTGGATATCAATTGGTATCTTATTGGTCTGCATTAACCGAACAATTACAGAGCGGCGAGAAAACTCCGAATGACACTGAGGCAGTAGCGAGACCCAAACACGGATCAATGGCTTCATCCTACAAACGATGAACACATTGGGCTTAGCAATGAAAATTGGTACTTTTGAAACAGCGCTTGATTTGACAGTAGCCCAGTAAAAACAATGGTTTGGTTAAATTAGCTGTTAGCGAATGTGTGGAAACGACGGTCTTGGCTGGCACCGAGGCCTCAGCTGGCCAAATCGAACCGCTGCAGTTTGACAGCTCAACCGACGTAGGTCTCGACATTTTTTATTAAAAATCAGTCACTTAGCGCTTGTCAAACCGAAACCTACGCGCCACCTACTGCGCGCGCCAAGTCGCACGAGGCTTCAACATCGCAACCCAAACTACGTCACCTAGCCGCACCAACGTCTCAACATCGACGCGCCGAGAATTGACGCAGACTGTGCCATTTTGGTCAATTCGGCTATGCAATTTCGGCAATCTTTAGTCACGAAATTGACATATCCCCCCAGTGCAGCCCCATAATCAATACCAGTACCGGGGGCATTTGCTAGGCAGTCTTTTTCGCAGTTTTCCGCTGCGAATCGTTCGGCAGCGTGCACCTGAGCTAACCGCGTTAAGCGCGCTCAGCCCGTTGAGCCCGCCGCCATTCGAAGCCCGTTTTGGCGTCGCTCAACGACCATGATTCATCGCACCGTCACACCACCAGAGCAACAGAGAGAGGACAACAGTGAAGATTAAGAAACTAGCCTACTGCGTATCGATCGCAGTATCAGCATCGGTCGCCACCACCGCGTTCGCCCAAACCGCGCAACCGCAAACGGTTGAGAAGGTCGAGATTACTGGGTCGAGCATCAAGCGAATCGCCGATGAAGGCGCTCTGCCGATTCAGGTCATCGACGCAGCGGCACTCGGAAAGCTTGGTATCGACACCGCCGAGCAGCTGCTGGCGATCGTTAGCGCGAACGGAAACGGAATCGACAATCTGGTGACCAATCAGGGCTCCGATTTTCTAAACAGCACGGGAAAGAAGGGCCCGAACAACGGTGCGTCGAATGCATCGCTGCGCGGACTTGGCGCGTCATACACGCTGGTGTTGCTCAACGGCCGTCGCGTTGCAACCCACGCATTGAGCGGCAGCTCGGTTGACCTCAACACCATTCCGCTTGCCGCTATTCAGCGCGTTGAAATTTTGAAAGACGGCGCGTCGGCCATTTACGGTACAGACGCCATCGGTGGCGTGATCAACTTCATCCTTCGCCGGGATTACACCGGGTTCGAGGCGAGCGCGTTTGCGGATGTCACTCAGTCCGGCGGCGGCAACATTTTTCGCGGATCGTTGCTCGGCGGATTTGGAGACTTCAACCGTGACGGCTTCAACGTAATGGCGAGTCTTGCCGTTTCTAGCAACGACCGACTGCGGGGCAAAGAGCGCTCGTTCCACAACGGTTACCAGCCCGACAAAGGACTCGCACCAGACACCACCGGTACCCCGTTTGCAAACATTGGCGCGATAGGCGGCACAGCGCTCGGTGCTTCGTATGCGCTACCCGGCAACACACAACGCTACACGCGGGCCAATCTACTTGCAATTCAAGGTAAGTGCGACACCATCGCGGACATGTACGCCTATCGGGGCGACATCACTGGATTCAATGGAAATAACCGCGCATGCGTTTACGACTACGGCAAACAGTGGAGCTTGATGCAGCCCGTTGACCGAACGAATTTCGTGGGTCGTGCGAACTTCAAGATTTCAAATGAACACAAAGCCTTCGTCGAACTAGTCGCCTCTAAGGTTGAATCCGCCGTCGAATACACACCGATCCAAATCACTAACCGCAACTATCCCGCGTTCATCAAAGACGCCAATGGTAAGGATGTTCGCGCACCGTTCTACCAAGACCTGACTGGATTGGTTCCAGGATTCAATAACCAATTGCCTGAGCGCATTCGTTGGCGCTGCCTTGAATGCGGACCTCGCCAACAAGACACCACGACCGACGCTTACCGCATTCTGGGTGGGCTCGAGGGAACGGTCGCTGGCTGGGATTACAAGTTTGGCGTCTCGAGCTCCGAGAGCAAAGCCAACACGCTCCTTGGCGATGGCAACATGTTGACCGACAAAATCACCGCCGCGCTCGCAACGGGTTTGATCAACCCGTTCCTGCTGCCCGGCCAAAGTCAAACGCCACAAGCCCAGGCGCTCATTGACGGTGCGAAAGCAAAAGGACTCGCCTTGTACGGTGGTAAAGCCACAACAACGCAGGTTGACGCTAGTTTCTCGAAAGAAATCGCTCAACTGCCTGCGGGTCCGTTGGCGGTCGCCGCTGGATTCGACGTTCGCCAAGAGACGTATCGATTCCGCGAAGATCAGTCGGGACAGCCCGCAATTTTGGGCGTGTCCGCACCAGCCTCACTCGCCAAGGCAACTCGAGACATCACCGCGGTATTCGGTGAGCTCCAAGTGCCCATCGTCAAAAACCTCGACTTACAGCTCGCGGCACGTTACGACAAGTACAGCGACGTCGGCAACACGACCAATCCAAAGGCGGCCATTCGTTGGCAGCCCACGAAGCAATTTGGCTTCCGCGGCTCATACAGCACAGGATTCCACGCACCAGACTTCAGCGCGCTTTATGGCGGTGACTCGACCGGTCAATTCAACAGCGACATCAACGATCCGGTGCTCTGCCCAACTGGCAAAGAGAGTCGCGGTTGTGGCATCCGCCCTGAAATTATTGGTACCAGCAATACCCAGCTCAAGCCCGAGAAGTCTAAGCAATGGTCGGTCGGATTCCTGTTCCAGCCAAGCAACTCGTTCAGCGGAAGCATTGATCTCTGGCAGGTTGAGCTGAAAGACCGCGTGGGCGCAATTTCCGGACAACTGCTAATCAGTCAGTATGACCGCTACCGTCAATTTGTCATCCGCGACGCGTCGGGCGAGATTGCCAGCGTCATTTCCCCCACGTTTAACGTCGGCGGAGATATTGCTCGGGGTGTTGATCTCAATTTGAGCGGCAACGCCAAAACGAGCTTTGGTCAGCTCACCGCAACCCTTGATGGCACCTACATTGACAGCTACCGCTCGCGCTTCAGCGTTGCCGATCCATGGGCTGAGCTGGTCGGTAAGTTCGGTGACACTACCAACGGTTTTGATCTGCATCTGCGTTGGAAACACACGCTGAACCTTGGTTGGTCGCAAGGCGCTTGGTCGGCAAATGTCTCGCAAAACTACTCAGCTGGTTACGAAAGCGAGAGAGATGGTTTCGGATCGGGCTTCACCCCTGCAGCGGCGCCGTCGAAGGTCAAGTCGTACACCCTCTACAACCTCAGCGCTTCGTACACTGGCGTGAAGAATTTGACGTTAACCGCGGGTGTGAAGAACCTCTTCAATACCGCACCGTCGTTCTCCGCTCACAACGTGGATAACGTAGCCGGTGCGGGTTGGGATGCTCGCGTGGGTG
Organism: Betaproteobacteria bacterium; assembly: GCA_013298455.1. Taxonomy (GTDB): domain Bacteria; phylum Pseudomonadota; class Gammaproteobacteria; order Burkholderiales; family Casimicrobiaceae; genus Casimicrobium. The sequence continues at coordinate 9,426 of JAAFHR010000075.1, forward strand.
ACCCACGCATGCGTTCGTTCTTTGTTCGCGCGAACTACAAGTTCAAGTAACAACGATCCGTAGCCTTCACCCAAACGCCGGTGCGATTCGATCGCCCGGCGTTTTTTATTTCCCCGTGCAGAAACCAACAGCTATGACGCTCAAACGCAGAGACTTCGGACGTGTCGCCGCAGCGGGAACGATTGCGCTTCTGAGTACGAGCGTGAACGCTTCGGCGGCAACGGCCGCGTCGCGCCGCAATCGCGTCGAAAAAAACATGCCGCTCATCAAACCGCGCGCATTGAAACCAGGTGATGCCGTCGCGCTCATTACACCCGGCGGTTTCGTCGATGATGCACTCATCGAAAAGAGCGTGCGAAACCTTGAATCGATAGGCTTAAAGCCGCGTATGCTGCCCAATGTCAAAGCGTCTCGCGGCAACTTTGCAGGCACTGTCAAAGAGCGCGTTGATGATCTGCACGCGGCATTTCGAAACGACGATATCAAGGCATTGTGGGCGATTCGCGGCGGATCGGGTTGTGCACAAATTCTGCCGTCGCTCGATTACGCGATGATTCGAAAGCATCCCAAAATCGTCATCGGCTACTCCGACATTACAGCGCTGCTGATCGCGATCCATCGCTACAGCGGCCTGGTGAGCTTCCACGGGCCGGTCGCTTCATCCACGTTTTCTGATTACTCGGTAAATCATCTCCGCGCTGTGCTCTTCGAAGGCGTCACACGGCACGCGATGCGCACCGCCGCCGATAACGACGCTAAAGCCGCCGAAGCCCCGGAGTACCAAGCGCGGGCGCTGAGAGGGGGCGTTTGTGAGGGCGTGCTGACTGGCGGAAATCTCTCGGTGTTGGCGTCATTGATCGGTACCCCGTTCCAGCCGACGCTGCAAAACGCGCTGCTCTTCATCGAAGAAATCGGTGAGGCGCCGTACCGGATCGATCGCTTACTCACGCAAATCGCACAGAGCTACGGTAGAGCGCCACCCAGCGGCGTAGTGCTCGGCGTGCTTCGAAAATGTGAACCCGCCAAAGACGAACGTTCACTCAGTTTGGCCGAAACGCTCGCTGACTTCGCAGCCATCAACACGATGCCCGTCGTTGCTGGCTACTCGTTTGGCCACATCTCACATCAGATGACGCTGCCGATTGGCATTCGTGCGCGGTTGAACAGTGAGGAGCAAACGCTCACGCTGCTTGAGGGCGCGGTCGCGAGGTAGGGATATCGGCACAACAAAAAGATCGTTACAAACCACGCCCATTTCGTCATTGGCCCCCTCCGACGAGCTGAGAATTAACCTCGCTGCGCTCCGACGGGAATGAAGCACTAGGCATCGTGCAGAGATCCTAGACAGCGAAAAGAAGCGCGAGCAACCCGCCGAATCACTGCGCTTTTGGCGCAATCGCTCCTCGGTACAGCGCATCCAAAATCAGCTCTTCATGACGATACATCGCCG
>JAAFHR010000077.1 GCA_013298455.1 Betaproteobacteria bacterium
GGGCATTCTTCGATCGAAACGACGAAAACATACTCGCTGCAGGACGAGGTCGATCTGGCGTGGGCAGTGGTGAAAGCAGCGCCAGCACCCAACGAAAAGAAATCGGACAACACGCCAAAGCAGTGATGCGGAGCTCATGCTACGGGTACTCACGCACCCACCACTCCTCTACTCGATACACCCAGCGTCGGTATTTTTCTAGCTACGCAAGCCAATCCAAAAACAGAGCCACGGTGACACTCGCCGCCAACGCGCGCAGCAGGTTGGTCATCACAACTGAGCCCTCTTCAACATCTGACTCGGCGACGCCCACATCGTGGGCGTCAGTCGGACCTGAGCTCATAGATTCACCCATTGAAAGTGGTGACACTCCGACACTTGGTGCAATCATTCGGCACATCCCAATCTGAAATATCCTTACCGCCTGTCGACTGTGCGCAGTCAACATCGACCGTCGATCTAATTGAGGAGCTCTACCACCGCGCCCCGTGAGTCCGCAGCGCTCGACTCCACCGAGCTCCTCAATCGCCTAGTGGCCACCGTTGCCGCAGGCACAGCGCTCACTTGTGGGTCCGAACTGGCTGTAGGCTGACTCGAAATTGTGACAACTCTCGGAGTCATTAGATTCGGCTGCAGACTCTGATACGCGTGCCAGACCTTCTTGACATAAGTCGCACGCGCGGCGTCGCACGCAGCGCCCTTGAGCTGCGTGCAGGCCGCGTTGTATGCACCAACTGCGTTCCAAGTAGCGCCCATCCGAGCGATAAGGTCAGAGAGAATCCACGCGCCGACTGCGGCGTTGATGCAGGGCTCGCCAAGCAATGTCTCTCGCGTGATTCCGTATTTTGAAAGCGTAGGTAACCACCGCGAGTTGATCTGCATTAAACCGAGGTCAGTGGAGCTAGTTCGTTCCGCATGATCTTTGTTCTCCGCCTCCGGTCGAAGGGAAGACTCCACAATCGCAATGGCCTTCAGCAACATCGGATCAACGCTGTAGCGCGCTCCAGCCGCCTGAAAACACGTCATCAAAGCTGCACTCGCCTGCGGCAGCGGTTTGACTCGCCCTGGCAAGCGAGATGCCGGCCGCTTTGCGGCTACCAACCCACTTGCCACTGGCGCTGCCATTCCAGTGTTAGCACTGGCATCATTCGCGGAGTAAGGGGTTATCACATCGAGTCGACGTAAATGCACTGACGCGGCGGCACGTCTCAGCACCGCCCCTTGACGCTCCATCTCCCCGTGCCGTTGTTCAGCGAAGCTCACAGCAGCGAGCAACTTCGGTTCAAGCAAAGGCTTGTCGGTCGCGCCAACAGAAACAGACACCGAAAAGAAAAGAAAGCCAACCGCCCAAAGAACGGTCGGCTTAGAGGCTGCGCTCGGTTCGCGGCGTTGCAACGAACAACAAAACCGGGGGAGGACACCATGTCGACACGACAACGCCGAGGAGAATACTGAACCGAAACGCATGGTTGAACTGTATCGACCGACAAGAGCGCAGATAAGTGACATCGCTCCGCTAGCGATCATCGCTGCGCCACCGCCTAACTGCGGGGTATGTGGGGCAACTCGTAGGACAGCGATTTAAGACGCGAACGCTTGATAACGATGTTCTCCGCTCGGTCGTACCAGAGGTGATGCCGCTGACAAAACGCCATCAATTGTTCTTTGTCAGCCGTTGCCGGCGTGCGGTCTAAATGCGCTGCCGCAATTAAGACTCGAACCAACCGCTCGCCAAGAGGAGCCACGATGGCCTCTATAAACTGCGCACCGTCCCAATAGCCAACAGCGAGATGCCGAGCTTGGCAACCCGGAAACGCGCACTTGAGGTGAGCCGCGTGTCGGATAGACAGTGCGAGCGCATGCCAGTTACTGGGGTAACGGCGACTGGCAGTCCCAGGAGCATAAAGTTCAACTATCGACATTGCAACTTTCGGTGCTAGCTTAGCGATTGGACTTACGTGCGGGTCGCGGCGCTAAACATACTGGAGCCGTCGCGTAACGTGGCGCGCTACGACCTTGGGTGACGGTTAAGTCGCCCATAATCAACGCCTCACGAATCAAATCCTTGTCTCGCGGGGCCAACGCTGCGGGCTCGCTCTCCAACAGCGCGCCGATCCCGTCAGCGAACACCAGCCCATCCGAAAGGGGTGCGTCTGGCATGTCCACTCGCTCAAAGTATCGATTGAACAGGTGAACACCATAGCGTTGCAATTGCGCTGCATCATTGACGTTGACGCGGCGGATAAACAACACTCGTGGCAGACCATCCGGCCCGAGGGCCAGGGGGTCGGGAAGAACGACGTGATAGCTAACGATGCGGGGTGCGCCCATGTGAATGCTCCATCTCAAGTATCCGTGTCGACGCTTCGACGCATCAATCGCGTCTAGCGTTCGGCGAGCCGTCAGTTTCTGCAATAACGGCTCTAACCTAACTCGTCCACCTCTGCCGTTAAACGATCCGGAGTAATGACACACAACCGTCTCCCCGGTCAAGTCTGGGGCAATCTCGACGAAGTACCAACGACCGGGAGCAACCCAGTAGCCGTGTACTGACGTGCGTTTAGCCATCGCCTTTCTGCAACGATTCAAGCAGCATATCGATTCGAAGCCCAATCAGATCCAAACGCTCTTCCAGCACGGAGCTCTCACGGCTCCGCGCAATACTTGCGAGTTTTCGTAGGGCTGTGAGTGACTTCACGATCTCCGCTTTTTTCGACGCCTGATGCTCTGTCAGACGCGCTAGTTCCGCTTGGCGTGCACGCTCGAACAACTCTGCAACTTCAAGCGCTGACTGGCTGAGCGCCGCGCCCTTAATCGGGTCACGCTTATTGGCTAGCCAAAGCCGCACCTCTGAAGCAATCGTTTCCCTTGATGCCCTGCGCTGATAGCGATTGAGGAGAGCCTTCGCTACTTTATCCAGGGTTGGCGTCACACCACGCTCGACGAACTCATCGCACAACGGAGCAATGAGAGGGCGCGCGCTACGAGATGCCATGTTGAAGTGCCGTGCGTCCGCTAGATGCCGGTCAACTGATCTTCACGCAACGCCCAGTGGTTACGCGGCAAACGAAGAGTTTGCAGGCACCGATCAGAGTGTGTGTTGATCACCAAAAAGCACAGGAATCCCTCGTGATCTTCCCACACATGCTCGCGCAGGTCGACCCGAGTGCACAGGCGTTTCCATTCGTTGCGGCAGCTCTTCAGAAAGAGCTCAACGTCGTGGTTCGCATTGGGATCGAGCCAGAGCGCGTGACGCGGGATCGCATCGACGTCGAAGATAAAGGTCGAGCCCATGGTCGGAGCAACGGTAGAAATTGAAGGGGAGGGGGTGGTATTTAAAGCGTCCATATTCTCATCATACTACAATCATACTGAAATCGTACTACGTGCATTGATCTAGCTGCGTCGGATCACTTATTTGCGGGAGAATGCCGCGCTAAAACAGCAATCATGCAATCGATTTTCTCGCCAGATGTTTTGGAATGGGTAGCCGTTGTGCTGGCCATACTTGGCAACCTGCTCGTCGCCTACAAACAACGTGCGGGCTTCGCGCTTTGGGTGGTGGCCAACGCCATAACAATTCCGATAATGGCAACGCGCGGGTTTTTCGGGTACACCGTGTTGTACGTGGTGTTTCTACTGCTCGCAGTGTTGTCACTGTGGAAGTGGCGCTCTCCGCACTAATCGCCTTGCACCGCGCAACACTTATCTGCGCCTTTTCGTTGAGTCACACTGCGCCTGCTTGCAACATCATGGAAAGGCACGTCAACGTGAAGCCGCTTAGTAGATCAGCAATACATAACCGTACCCAACATGAATTCGTGGGCGGCTTTCTGAACGTCGCCTACCAAACCGGATACGTGCACTCTTGGGATCCGGATAAAGGCCTGTTGATGTTGCTACAGAGCAATAACGTCAACAACGCGCTGCCGATACAGGTTCCACCGTCTGTCAAAGCACCGGTCTACCTGCGTAAACACCTCCCGATCAAAGTCGTCGGCTACTTGACCGGCGCGCAGCTACAACAGGATGGCGGGTATAGCGCGCGACTGCTGGCACGCGGCTTCACTCGCCCGACCGTATTAGAGCTACCCAACGCCAACGCGTTTCGTAAACCGCCCACCGGCGAGCAATCGGTAACCGAGGGCGGCGAAGTCTTCAAGCCCTACGGCTCTGGCAACATTCTCAAGCAGAGCGGTAACGTCGTTGAAGTGGCAGGAATCGTCGTTGCCTGGGAAAAGAAAATCATTCAGCCCTCGCCTGTCGCCCCAGAAGGTGCAACCTATTACGAAGTGATTGTGCGCAACGCATCAAACCCTCGGCAAGCGATTCCGGTTCGCCTATACAAGTCAGCCGCCGCCCAAACCCTACAGTCAATCAAAACTGGCATGCCGGTCGTGATCCTAGGTAAGTACCGCGTAGGCGTCGTGCCGGCGCTAGATGGAGATCAACAAATCGTCAACGAAAATGGAGAACTCCAGTTCCGACGTGTTGCCTACATTGACGGTCAACTGCCAATGCTCGCGGGTGAGACCGAAATCCTCGATCTAGCGCCCGGTCGAGAGCTTCCGAGCTGGGCCACTGAACTCGCGAACGCAGTGCGCCCCCGTCGGCGGCTCACTAGCGTTGCGGACACTGGTGCAACCCTTGTTGAACTTCCCCCACAGTCTGAGACCGCGACTGTCAGTGAACGAGGCGCGATCGCCGCGATGCTAGCCACAGGCTAACGTGATCTGCTCCGTGTATGGTGCATCGCGAACCCATTATCCGAGCCACGCTCACCGTTGTGATCACGGTATGGATTGCCTTAACTTGGAGGCACATCCTTGAAATTGGCCACCATCTCGATGTCATCCTCTTCGTTGGGTTGTCGTCGATCTGTGGTTTGCTGTGCGGTGCAACGATTGTTTTCATGCAACTATTCAGCGAGCGCGTGTCCTTGCGCAACGCCCTCGCTGGGGAGCGCATGCGAGGGCTTCGCTCTAACTTAGGACTCATTCCGCTGCACTTGATGCCCAAGTCAGAGCGGGCACTACCCAACCTAGTCGAACTGTGCAAAAGAGTCCCCGAAATCACCCAACTCTCCGCTGATGCTGGTGCGTCACCGGCGACGTGGATTGAGATCAAGCTAAAACAAGCTCAACAGACTGATCCGCCCGTAGCGGCGCTGATGCACGCCGTACTTCGAACCCTCACAACCTACGATCAACAGGAGAAGACGCCGGCCGGCCCTCGCCCCGGCGATCACGGCGGCAGGTCGCTGTTACAACACAGCCTCCTCGTGGCCTTCTTGGTCAATCGAATCAGCGAGTCGTTTGAATACAAGCCGGAGGACGGCGTTGTACTGGCTGACGCGAACTTTACGTGGATCAATCACGCCAATAATCCTATCGTAGTGCTCACCGCACTCGCTCACGACATCGGCAAGGTGCTCGTCTTTAAGCGCGTCCCCGGGCGGGAGAACTATCGAGTCGACGGCGATCACAGCCGAGCCGGTCTGAGGCTGTTGGCGCTCATGCCCGAGTACTGGAACATCACCCTCGCCCAGCGAGACCTCATCGCGAGCGTCATCTTCGCATACCACGAGCCCTCGCTCATGGCGATGGCACACGGCAGCAACAAGCCCTTGGATGATCGTCGAATGGCGCTGATGCAACTGCTGATTCGGGCAGACAAAATGGCCGGAGCAACCGAGGCGCGCTCGTCGTACGTGAACACTGCGAAGTTGTCGCAACTTCAAACGGACGACGGTCGAATTGAACCTCAAATCGGCCAGTCTGCGCTTGACCATCAGATGCTCAACGCCGCCATCGTCGCTGCACACGATCCCGCCGCCGGAAGAAAACTCACAACACAGGCGCTTCAGGAGGCCGGGAAAAACGGCACATCGAGCTTGCTCGACTCCGCGATCGCTCTACTCACTGACACCGCTCGCATCAACAGCGTAGACGATGCGCAAAACATCGCGTTCAAGTACGACGATCCGCGCTGGAAGCGCTCGCTTCTGGTCATCCACGAAATGGGTTTTCGTGTTGCGCTGCTGGATGCGAGAGGCGGCCCCAGACAGCTCAAAGACATGCCTCGGCAACGCGGGAAGGTCGCGGAAATCACCTCGGAGATTCAAAAGCTCCTCGCAGGTGCAGGGTTGCTGTGGGACGGCTACACAGAAGACAAGAGAACCCCTGGCAACCAACTGGTCAACATTCGCTGGGTGTCCAACGTCAACTACTGGTCCGACCGGGACAACGCAATCGTTAAGCCCAATTTCAAATGGGCCCCGGATGACAACAAAAACTGGAAATTGGAATGGCCGGCCGCCTACGTGGTCGACATCACCGATCACGCCGCGTTTGACGAAATTAGAAAGGTTCCCAGCTACGACTGCGTGCCGGTGTTTGGCGGGAACGTGCTCGGTAGCCGAGGACGACTCGCATTACGCGGCCCGACGAGCGAAGCAGCACCTCCAACATCCGTTTCAATTGCGATCTCCCCCCAACTTCAAGAACACCCCACGGACGGTGCAGCCTCGGTCAAGCCCACCGAGTCGGCAACGGGTAATGCAGACACTATCGGCGCGCCGCTTGCTGAAAAAGCCATCGAAGCAACACCCGTCGCCCCAGCAATATCTAGTGGAGGGCTCACGCCTACCCAGTTAACGATACATGACGCCCTAACAGAATTCGTCAAAAGCAATCGAAGCGCTGGCCGTTTAACTGCCGACGCAGCGCTGGAAGCGGTGAATCTGGTCGATGCGGTGCAAGCCAGAGTGTTGACGATCGAGCAGCAAAACTACGTGCGTGGCCTCCCCAAAACCATCAATGCCGGATGGTGGCTTTCTGTCGAAAACGAAGGACGCGACATCTGGTTGCAGCTCCTTCCCGCAGCGGCAGAGGAACGCGCAGACACTTTATCTGCGGGAAACGTAGCGCGATAATGGCGGCTTCTGTTTTCCTTTGTGAAGTTTCCGCCCATGACGACTGATCCTATCCAGCCACTCGTTCACACGTCGAGCGATTCAAGCGCCGAAACTCGCTTTTCAGCCTATCCAGAGGCCAACTTCACAGCAACGCACTGCGTCATCATCTGCCCTCCGGCAACCGGCGAAGGTGAAGCTCTGTACATCCTCTGTCAACGTGAGCTCGTTGACGACGCAGAAATCAGTCTTGCACAGGTATCACGAGCGCTTCGCCAAAAGGGCGAGTTGACCAATGAGGCGTTCTCGCACCACATTCGTGCGTACGGTCTACACACACTGCCCGCCTTCAAGTCTGATCGGCCTTGGAATGCGCTGTCGGACGACATCTTGGACACTTGGACGGTAAAAATTCCCCTTGATGCTCCGCACTGTCTAGCGGGTCAAATGCTCACTGCGATTCGCCTCCACCCTGAGACGGATCAGGGCATTGTGTTGCAAGATAGCGTCGGCAACTACTTCCGTTCTGACGCTGAGGTTGATGTTGATCCTGTGCAACCCGACTGGTTGGCCAACACCGCACCGCTCGGCCAGGTGCTCATGAGCCGTCGGCAGTTCGCTGACGACGCGGACGCGCAGATTCGCGCGATGAACTCCATGCGGGAGAGCGGCTTTACGGTTGCGCTCATCGATGACCATCAATAACAAGGCCCCCAGCGTAACTCTACGGCAGCGCTGGCGTAGCTACATCGACGCCAGGAGGGCTTCCTCGGTCTTCCCGACCACTGTGTTCGCCATCAGTTTTCTGCTGTTGCTTGTTCAATGGCTCGTTTTAGGTCCTGGTGTCAGTCTGGCGCAGATCACGGCCAGTGTGCTCATTGGTTTCTGCCTCGCCTGGTGGCTGTTGGCCTAGTGAGACGACTGTGAACGCTGTTGATTACCAAGCCCTGCTGCACAGCCCGAGCCAGACGATAGAGTGGTTCAACCACACCGCCTCCATGGCGAAACTGGAGCGACGAATGGCCCGTCAGCACGCGCGCGCGTGGCTAACTTGGCTGGAACACCAAAACCCGAACGAAAAAGAGATACAGCCGCCCATCTCCGATCAACTCAAAAACTACCTTGAACACATTTGGCACTGCGACCTTCCGCTCGTTGATGTGCAGCGTGCGGCACGTCACGTCCCAGCATTTCTGGAGCACGCACGAGTCGCAAAGCGCGATGAGGTGCTTACTGCCGCAGTACGGTCAGTCGTTCCGGTGCTGCGACCACCCCGCTTGCGCGGCGCAAGCGAACGGCAACAACTAGAGTCATCTCTAGAGCACATCGCGGCCTCGATGACAGGAGAAGAACTGCGGCGGTTTGAACTCTTCCGGTGCAGCCTCATCATGCTGCTAACCACGGCAGTAAAAGCGCGCGACTTGGCGAATGCAAAGTTTGGCGACGTCGCGGTGAGTCAACGCGGCGAACAACGTGTCGCGTTTCTACAGCTTCCGGCCTACCGTGTTGCGTTGGGGGACGGCGGCAGAGCGATCACACACCTGTGGCAGCATGCGCAAAAACTCAAGATCGACATTGGACACAGCACGCCCATCTGCTGTCACCTCGACGACCACAACGCGCTGCGTCCATTGGCTGGCTGGACACTGCGAAAGCTCATCACCGCGTGTGCCGCTGCCGCGCCCACAGGATTCGGTGTGCAAGCGGTTCGCGCCATCTTTAACGATTCGCGAGGCAGCCAATGTCCCTAAGCCAAGCGAGCGTCGGCCTGTGCCTCGGTGTCATTGTCGGCACGGCAGCACTGATCATGCCAACGCAGGGCACAGCAGCCGAAGCAACGCTACCCGCGCGAGGCACGGCACAGGCGTTGGAGCGCTTTCAACAACCGGGTGAAGGCTGGTATTTCTACCGCGATCCCAAAGTGCGAGCGCCACCACAACCAGTTACGCCACCCACCCCACTGCCTCCTCCCCCAGCGCCGACTTTCGCCAAACCCGCGCCGCCCAAGGCATTGTCCGTCGCGTGGATTCGACAGCATTTGCCGCTGGTCACCGATGCAGCGATCGATGAGCCAACCCCAGAAAACATCCGAACCTTTTTGTATATGCAGCGTGTCATGCTCGACAAGAGCGATGTGTTCGCGACAGTCGCTGCACGGATGGGCAGTTCAGATCCTGCACTCAACGAGGACGCACGCGCGCCGAGCTTAAACGCCCTGAAATTCGGGCAGGCCCTGCAACGGCTCGGTGTGAAAGACACCGCATTAAAAAGCCTCGCAACCCAAACTGGGCTGTGGATTTTTGTTGATGGCAAATGCCCCTTCTGCAAGATGGGCGTTGAAATATCCCGAACACTCGCCAATAGAGCCGGCATTCCGCTGCGAATCATCTCGCTCGATGGCAGAGCACCGGATAACGTCAAACCAGGCGAGTTTGTCATCGATGTCAATCGAGCTGCTGCAAGGCGTTTCGGCGTTCGCGTCATACCGGCAACCGTGCTTGTTGCTCCACCCGACAAGGTCGCCATTGTTGCGCACGGCGCAGTCAACTCGGGCTCGGAGCTGGAGGAGAAGGTACTCACAGCCGCCAATGAATTTGGCATTCTTAAGGCCGACACTGTGCTGGCTCTCAACGCCCGTGAGAGAGGGATCATCAAGCCGAACGACCTACGCGATTTGCTCAGCGCTAGCGCCGGACGAAGCGATGATCAAGCTGGTGCGCCGGGCAATGAGAATGATCCAACGCCACAGCAGATCATGCAGCATGTTCAACGGCTGCTAAACGCGCGTATCGATGAGGATGCGTTAACGGCCATGAAAGAAAAAACGCAGTGAACACAAACACCACACGCCGCCACCGCCCATTACCCTCCCGGCCAACGCAGCGTCGTCTCGTTGCCGTGGCAGTCGCGATCGGCATTTGCCTACCCACATCGCTCGCCAACCCAAGGCTCGACGCGATGTGGTCAGAGACACAAGCAAGCGTGCTCAAAACGCCCCAACAGACCTCCTATGTGGGTGGCGATCTATCCGTGCGTGTGCCCGTTCGAACCTACTCGCTCGTCAACATCGACCCACCTCGTTTTGCCGCGGGATGCGGTGGTATTGATGCGCACTTCGGTAGCTTCTCTTTCATCTCTGCCGATGCGTTCAAAGACCTGCTTCGAAAGATTGCTCAAGCGGCACCAGGATACTTTCTCCACCTCGCGATCAACTCGATGTGCAATCCCTGTTCGCAACTGCTGAGCTGGTTTCAAGACTTGATGGCCAAACTCAACAACACAACGATTAACTCGTGCTCGGTGGCCAAAGGTCTTGTGAACGATTTGGTCAAGTCAACGTTTGACAGTAGCAGCGCCATTCACCAAGCTGCTCAGAGAGAAGGAACCACCAGCGTTTTTAGCGGTGCTTCAAACGACTGGTTTTCTGGAATGAAAGAATCATTCGACAGGCTCATCACCATCCTAGATACGCCCCCCCAATCCCAGGCGCAATCCACCGAGCAACAGGAGGCAAAGAGAAAAATCGGTGCGTACAACGTGCTGGTCTATGCCGGTGCGAATGCCGCATTGGATGCGCGAATCGACCGCACGGTGTATGGCGGCAACACCGCTAACGCCAGTCGCGCGTTTTACGAACTCATGATGGCCACATTTGGTACTGATGTCGTTGATCCGACCTCGGTTGCAGTCGGCAATAGCAATTTGCCCAGTGGCAGCAAAACGCAAGTGCGCGGCGGACTCTCGGTCAACAACATCCGCAATGGCCCTTCGTCAGAGAGCTCCGACCCTCTGTGGCCAACGTGCGTAACGTTCCAAGACGGTGATGACCTGACCTGCACCAACGTCTCGTATTCCGATAAATGGTCAACCGCAATCAACGATCGAGGGGTGTTTCCCGGCGCGCGCGCGCTGGT
>JAAFHR010000079.1:0-1739 GCA_013298455.1 Betaproteobacteria bacterium
GCGATGCGCCACGATGATCCGTGTCAAAGCGAGCGACTTGATCGCGTCATTCACCTTGCGTTCGTTCTCCGTATCAAGCGCACTCGTGGCTTCATCGAGCGCCAGAATCTTCGGTCGTTTGTAAAGCGCTCGCGCTAGCAAGATTCTTTGCTGTTGACCGCCGGACAGCGTGCTGCCCATATCGCCGACCAGCGTTTGATAGCCCATCGGCATCGTAACGATGGAGCTGTGCATTTGCGCCGCTTGCGCAGCCGATTCCACGCGATCTTGATCGGTGTTGGGATCGAAGCACGAAATGTTTTCCGCGAGCGAACCCGAAAGCAGCGAATCGTTCTGCATCACGGTGCCGACCAAGGTGCGAAACTGCCCCGCACCCAATTGCCGCAGTGTGTATTGCCCGCTGGGATGATCCCTGGCACCAATGCGAATTTCGCCCTCGTTGGGCTCCAGCAATCCCAAAATTAGTTTCAGGAGCGTCGTTTTGCCGCAACCGCTCGGCCCGCAAATGGCCACATGCTCGCCGGGCTCAATCACCAGCGCAAGGTTTCGAATCACCCACGGCTCACCATCGGCATAGCGAAAGCTCACGTCTTTAAGCTCGATTCGGGGTGCGAGCTTGTCCGCATTGATCATCATTTCGGACGATTTCTCGGGCGGCTCCAGCGCGATATCCGCCAATCGCTCAGAATGCAACGAGAGCATCTTGATCTGCATCATCAAATTGATGAGCGCCGTTGCCCGCCCCGCGAATTGGCCTTTGTAAGCCATAAACGCCAAGAGCATCCCAAGCGTCATTTGTTGATTGAGCACCGCCGTACCGCCCAGATACAGGATCAGCATGCCTTCTACGCCAAAGATCAACGTATTGGCAGAGCCAAACCACAGCTCCATCTTTTGCGTTTGCAGATCGCGGTTTTGTACATCCACCATCAGGTTTTGCCAACGCGCCAAGCGCTCCGGCGTTCGACCAAAGAGCTTCAGCGGCTGCACCGCCCGAATTGTCTCCAGAAAGAAGCTATTTTCTTTTGCCGAGAGCACGATCCGCTCCTCGCTCGCATTGCGAAACGCCCCGTAGCTCGCCCACCGAAGCGCAAAGTAGAGCCCCAACGCCAAGAGCACCACCAGCGCGAGCTTCGGCGAGTACAAGAGCATCATGCCGAGTGTGACCACCGCCATCACACCGTCTAAGAGCACACTGACCGCGCCCTGCGTCAACACGCCGCGAATGGCAGAGAGCGAACCGAACCGCGAGGTGATGTCACCCACATGCCGTTTCTCAAAAAATGCGAGCGGCAGCTTCAGCAAGTGGCTAAACAAATTCGCCGTGAACTGAATCGAGAGCTGCTGATTCATTCGCAGCCCAATCCAACCCCGTGCCATCGATAGCAGAAACTGCAGCACCATCAACACGCCGCCACCCAACACGGTGAGCAGCAGCAAATCCCGATCCCCGGTCACCAGCGCGCCGTCCACCACCCACTGCGTCACGATGGGCGACACCAGCGCAATCGCCTCCAAACCAATCGCCAGCAAAATGATGTTCAAAAGCGCTGGCCTGAGCCCAAACACCTTCCCGATCAAATCCCGGAGTTTGACCTTGCGCCGTTCATCAGCGGGTTTGAAGGCGGGCGTGGGCGTGACCTCAAGCGCCACACCGGTAAAGTGCTTACGCACCTCCGCCATGGAGATGTCGCGCTTACCCACCGCCGGATCAAGAATTGTGATCGACGACCCCGAAA
>JAAFHR010000079.1:1749-10773 GCA_013298455.1 Betaproteobacteria bacterium
GAAACCTTGATCAGCACCACGAAGTGATTCAAATCCCAATGCAGCATGCACGGCAGCTGCAACTGATTCATTTCCTCGAACTCAAGGCGCAGCGGGCGGCAAGCAAAGTTCAGCGCTTCCGCGTGACGAATCAGCTGCGCCAAGTCTGCACCCGTGAGTGAGATGGAGAACTTTCGACGAAGCGCGGCGAGATCAATGCGTAAGCCATGCGCGCTCGAGAGCATCGCCAAGCAAGCTAGACCGCATTCGGCGGATCCGGATTGGAGGATGGGTCGGTCATTGCAGAGCCACACCGCGAGTCGCCGTACCAAATGGGATACGATTCGTGACACGTTTTCGATTCACACCACCGAAGCATTTGATGAATGATTTGGATGTCTACGTGATCGCCAGACGCAGCGCCGAATCCAAACGCGGATTGATCGGGTTGCGGATGGCGACTTCGGCGACGCCCAGGCCATTGGCGAGAGCATGTCAGAGCTTCGTATTCATCTCGGTCAGGGGTATCGTGTGTACTTCAAGCAGCGAGGTTCGGAAAGCATCGTGCTGCTCGCTGGCGGCGACAAGTCGACGCAACAACCCGACATCAACAATGCGCTCGCCTTGGCGCAGCAACTCAAGGGCTAAGCAATGAGCAAAATCAAACTTAAAAAGTGGGATAGTGTCTAACACCTCAAAACCGAGGAGGACATGGCGGTGCATCTTGATGCCTGCTTTGCTGAAGCGGGAGACGACGCAGCGTTTATTGCCAAGGCGTTAGGCACGATTGCCCGTGCGCGCGGCATGACGCAATTGGCGAATGATGCAGGAGAGGGTCGCGAGAGCCTATACAAAGCGCTCTCGGACGATGGCAACCCACGCTTTGACGGTGCTTAAAGTGACGCATGCGTTGGGCTTTCGCTTGTCGGCGATAGTGGATTCGCAGGAAGACTGAATCCCACATTGCGATCAAAGTGCACACCCACCGCTGGCGTACGCGTCAACACTGACGCAGCGCCGAAGGCTTTCCTCAGACGTCAGAATTGGACAGCCCCCATCATCCCAAGGCGCGAATCGCGGCCGCCAACAATTCAGAACCTACTCCCAACAAAATCATATCGCGCAGCGCGGCTCGGCGATCCGACTCGGTAGAAAGGCGCACTCGCAAAAATCTGACGACGACATAAAACAACACCAAAATTGACACCAACGCGATTGCGGCAGCCGAGACGTTGCACGCGCCCACCAAAGCTGGGCGAGCACAAGCCATCACGAAAGTCACAGCAGTCAGCGCGTTAACAGAAATCAATACGACCGCTACTGCCGAGAGGAACATATTCAATTGGGCCGTTTTAACGGCACAGACTTTTCGAATCCCATCGACTCAAGCGCCTTCAAAATTCCGTTGTCGGCACAATTGTGGTTCGCGCCGAAAACCATCACTATCCGCTTCGTTTGCTCAGGAGACTCGTCGATGACCCGACGAATTGACTGGATCATTTTTGCGTTTCTTGCGTCGTACATTTTTGAAAATGCTGCTCGAAGCAACGATGAAACAAGGAAAGTTTGAGAGAGCTCAGAAGTGAACACTCGACAATTAGCCTCCCAAAGCAAAGCACTTTGTCTCCGGACCCAACGCATCCCTACGGTTCGTGTCTTACTGTCAATAACCAGCTGGGTCGCAAAGTCCAAAAGCGCTTGCTCTTCTTCATCACTCAGTTCGGCGACAGCGTCCAGATAGTCTCTAACGTCCTCACCAAACGATAGCTTGGCGCCTTTGACACGCGCAAGCTGAGTAGCGAACGCCTCGAGCGAAATGGAATCAACTCTTTCGTTCGAGAAAAGCGCCGTGTTGCGCAAACGCAGGGCAATTCAGACTTTGCTGAAAGCGAGCAATTCGGCAGGACTACAGGTAGGTACCGCACTGCGAAGTTGCTCACACATCGCGATGCTCTCTCTGTCCGAAATTACGGGATTCTTTGTTCGAATTCCCAACCTAGCAAGCTCTTGAGTTTGGTTGGGAGCCGCATACTGCTCAATCATGACATGCGTTGGCGAGTCCAAGATAGAGAGGTTTGGACTCAACCTCCCAAGCACCTCACCGTCCTTTCTGGAATGGAAAGAGGAAAACAGCAAAATCTCTGTGTCTCCTCGCTTCAAAAGCCAGACCAGCCCGCTAGGAGGATCGCCAAAAGTTGTAGGTCCTTGAGCGCAAACGCCGACCGCCACACTTAAAGCAAATGTGGAGACCAAGCGCAAATAACCGAGGCTCGCCGTTAGTCTGTTTATCAACCCCATCTCAAATCACCTCAACTTACCACCCACAACGTCTGCACCTCAGCCATATGCTCGGTTAGCGCCAGTTTTTGTAGGGGTCGTCTACCATCCACCGGTGCCCCCAATGATCATTGACGTACGGTGCAGGGCCGGTGGTCTCGAAGCCATTTTGACACCACAGTTCGATGCTTCCACCCACGGCTGCTCCGATGGTCGGCGCAGCCGTTCCGGCACCAAAGCGCGCAGCGCCCAGCTCGGCGAGACTTCCACCTAGCGAACCCAGCGCTGAGCAAAGCTCATCAGCTATCGGCGATGACTCTCCGGTATAGCTCCGATTGTCACCCATCCCAGTTTGCCCCACCTCGCACACGCGCCAGTTACCAGAGCCGACCAGGCCGCCGGAAACGAGGACCAACTGTTGACCATTCAACCTATTCATATCAACCTCTAGATGTGAAACCGCAAAAGAGGGCGGCACAACCCCATTCAAACCAACGCGGCGGCCTCCCGCCCCATCAGTTGAAATTCACTGGTGACGCGGAATTAGCAGCCATCGCCACTTTCCCCGTCACACTAAACACTGGCTCCAACGCCCATTCCCACAGCCTTCGGGTGTCTTGCACGATGTCGGCTTCGGCGAGCATGCCCGCTTTGATGTCGTGGGCTTGGCCGTAGGCTTGGATCGTTGCGCTTTTGAGCGATACCGTGACTCGGTAGACCGCGTCGCCGCCCTGCGCCAATGCGCCGAGCGTTGCCGCGACATGCGTCGGGAGCTCTTGCACGGCGTAGGGGCTGCGGCTTACAGCGGTGACAACGCCCTCGCCCATGCCGAATTTTTGATAGGGTTAGGCGGCATAGCGGATTCGAACTGCTTGGCCGGGCTCGACGAAACCAGCTTGGCGGGTGGTGGCGAAGAAGTGGGCTTCGAGGGTGGTGGCACCTGGTGCAGAGGTACCGTGGTGGTTGGTTGCTTCGCGGGGTTGGTGGCGTGCGACCAAGGCTTCGACAGGCTCAGCCCGAACGGATTGTGGAGCTTTTGCCGGAACGACGGGTTGTTGTACGGGCAACAGTGTTGCCAGCAGCATCCCCGTGCCCACCGTTTGCCCGACCTGCGCCGATAGGCCGGTGACGATGCCTGCTTGTGGGGCAGTGATCACGAGCCTTGTGCGCGCTTGGTTTTCTGAGAGCTCTTGAGTGAGCATGGCGCGCGTTTTGTCGAGATCGCTTGATTCGACTTGGGCTTGGAGTTTGGCTTCGTTGATTTGCGCGGTGAGGGCGTCGCGTTCGCGCTTTAATGCGGCTTCGCTTCGTCCGAGGGCTTGCTGTTGGGCTTGTAGGGCCAAGAGTCGTTCGCGCTGGGTATCGGTTTGTGCGGCGGACATGAATCCGGTTTGGCTCAGCCGTTGCATGCGATTCCGTGCGCCTTTGGCACCGCTCATGAAGTGAGTCAGTCTCGCCAATTTGTCAGAATCTGGTGATCGACACTAACAGTCTATTCAATGCACAGAATCCAGATCACTCCCGAGTTAACTGCGGCTCTAGTGGAAATGGATTGCTGGACTATTCAGCTTTCCTACGTTGAGCGTCTGGCCAAACTGCTCAACGGCAACCTGAACATTCCCGTACTGCGGCGGGGCAAGATGGTTGCGCTAGTCGGTAACCGCAGAGTGGGAGGTCAGCCCTCGCGCTTCGTCGAGGAATTTCGCGAGCTGTCGAACCAATGTGCCCGTCTGCGGAGTGATGACCCCGAATCCACAATAGTTGCGTCCGCGTTTTTTCATTTGCGGTTCGAGGGTATTCACCCATTGATCGATAAAAACGGGCGAGTTGGACGGCTGATTATGGCGGAACAACTTCGACGACACTTTGGTGGCGACTTGCAGGCCTTCATCGATGCGATGCTTGCGCGCGAATCGACGTATCGGGCGATCGATATGCGACAGCCCGGACAAAATGAGCTGGAACAACTCACTAGACTGGTCGCAGACTCCATCAAGGTTTTTGTCTCCGAAATCGCAATTGCGCCGTTTCCGCTCACGCCGTTGTTTTTGGATAACTCGACCAACACCAACAGTCCTTTAAAGGCAAGCACCCAAACGAAACCGACGTTCAAACTTCACGCTCAGCACACAGCCTTGCAGGACGCGATGAAACCGAAGGGCGGCTGAACAGACCAAGCGGCGAAGCCCTGCATACGTAACCGCTGCACCGCTTGTCACACAACTTGACATTGTCATAAGGAGGAGTAGATTCCGTTTCGCATTGAATCTAACCAAGGGGAAACATATGCGATTTACTGAAATGCGATTGATGGAATGGGTTGGTGGCGCGGTGGCCATTGCTGGTTTTGCAATGAGCACTTCAACAGCAATTGCCCAGAGTTGTAATTACACAAACGACAGCGGTTGCGTTGTCGTGGATGATGTCTACATTACTGGCAGCAGTGGGTCGGGTGGCTGGGCTGGCGGAGGATCCTACAACCCTACGCAGGTGGACAATCTACGGCTGGCGGAGGTTCTGCTCCGCCGCCCAGAACAATTAATGACATAGCCCAAGAAATCTACGACAGGATCGAGATTCCGTGCATCAGACCGGGAGAGCCGCTCGTGGTTTGGTCTGCGCGGGCACAGAGCGAGTGCCGGGCCGACGTTACGGCTGGTTTGAACAATGAATTGCCGCTGATGTCAAGATCAGGGATAGCGATCAGAGCCGCGGCAACAATGGTCTGCGGGCCAGTTGTGGCGAACAAAGCGCCAAACGGGCCGGTGAAGTGCTGAGGCTGAGTGCGGGCTCCAAAAGAGCGGCTCGCTGGGCTGCAGCCTTGGCGTTATTTTGCGTCATTGTCTTCTCGCTTCGGGCGGTATTGCTTCCAGAACCACGCCCTCGAGACGCCCCCGCAGCCCTGCCAGAGGAAACGTCGCCGAAAGGGGAGCGGTCGGTTGGGACAACTGGTTCTGCAACGGTCAATGCACAGAGCGCGACGACGGAGCCAGTTGTCCCCAAAATCAGCTATCGTTCGACCAACAGCAACACCAAAGAGCCGAGAGCGCAACGTGTTGCGCAATTAGCGGCGAGCTCGTCCCCAGATGACTGGATGCTGGCCCAGTTTTTCGCCAAAGAGTGCCAGCTCGCGCGGGTGTACGCTGAATCGAAATCTGATCGCGGTGTGACAACGTTGTTTGAGGAAAATTTACGAACCGTCGGCAAGCTAACGCCGAAGGAAATTGAAGCTGCACGCAGTTTGGTAGCTTCAGCGCAAGCTCAGTGCGAGGAAGCGGGAAAGCTGGCAGAGATGCCCTTCCTACTCGGGTCTAGTCGACGTGCAAAGGAGGCAGGTTCTCTTTTAGCGAAAATGGAGCTGCCATTGCGCGTTACTTTAGGGCAAGCGCGACTCGACGAACTTTCTACAACACTTGTTGACGCGTTGCGGCAAGGTATGGCGGATCCCGGCAAGGCTAGCGCTTGGCTGACGCACTACCTACCCGCGTTGTCGGGTGGAGGTGAGTTTGGCGGCGTGTTGTCTGGACTGACTGGGGCAGAGGTGGCTGCGGTAGTGCTGCTCAGCAAGTGCGCTCTCGGAGCAAACTGTTCAGGGGACAGTATGGATCGCTTACACGCTTGCGCCATGGCGCTCGCGTGCACCGGAGCATCGGTGGAACAGGCTATTTCAGAGCGATTTGGCGTTCGAGCGAATGAGCTAAGCGCGCTGTCGACCCAGTTTATTAATGAGTACAAGGCGGGCAGGCTGAGAGAGGCGGGACTGTTTAAGTAGCGCGCGGAGCAAATCGATTTTGATCTGCTGAGCGACGACCCGGCGGCAAGCCAGATAGACGGTAACTTAAGCTTTTCGCATGTCACCCGCTAGCCGCGCCGCATTGCGCCACGCTAGGCCGTAAATCGATAACTGTGGATTCGCACCGATGGACGTGGGGAAGACGGAACCGTCCATCACACTCAAATTTTCGATTTGGTGATGGCGGCCGTTTACGTTAACGACGCCCTCTTTAGCGCTTGCTGCCATGCCGCAGCCGCCCATCACGTGGGCGCTCACGACTCGTGTGGAATGTGGCTTTAGGGTCAGCGCGTCGATAGCGGCTTTGGTTTCGGCGAAGCTCTTGAATCCAGTGACGCGCTCATCCACAGGAAACACTTCTTTCGCGCCCGCTGCGAATTGAATTTCTGCCATGGCAAGAAACGCTCGCTTCGCGCCGTCGAAGAAATACTTATTGAGTCCGTAATCGAGTTTGGGTGAACCGTCGCTCAAAAGCTCGACCTTTCCGCCCACGCTTTCGGGATGAAATCCATCGCGGCAAAGCGCAATGGTGACCTGCGAATTGGGCATGCTGGAAATGCGGTTTCGGTGGTGCTCGCTCATGCCGTTCAAACTGATGGCGTAGAGCACGGGGTGCACGGGTGGGACTTCGAGCTTGAAGCCCATCGCGCCGTCGATGGGCTGCGTATTTAAAAAATGATCGCTGTAGGTCGTTTGCGGCGCACCGGCCCACGCTTCAACCTTGCCGGGCATTTCAGCGCCCGACACGAGCGACGGATGCAAAAAAGTTCGCTTGCCCAGCACATTGTGTGGATCAGGCGCTTTGGAGCGCATCAAGAGCGCGGGCGAATTGATTGCACCGCCTGCAACCACGTAATGCTTCGCTTTCACGGTAACGCGGACGCTCCCGACGTCATAACCCGTGCCCAACATACTCACGCATTCAAGCGAATCCACGCGACCATTTTTGAACACAAGTTGTTGCGCGCGAGCACGGCTCACGAGCACTGCGCCGCGCGCCAGTGCGGCGGGAATCGCGGTGACGAGCATCGATTGTTTGGCGTTGGTCGGGCAGCCCATGCCGCAGTAGCCGAGGTTGTAGCAGCCCTTCACGTTTCTGCGAATACGCTCGACTTTGATGCCGAGTTTTTGACCGCCGCGCTCGAGCACCGCGTTGTTTTCATTCGGCGGTACTTGCCAATCGGAGATGTTGGTGAGCTTCTCGGCGAGCTCAAACCAGCGGCGCATGTGGTCATCCGTGAGCTCAGCTAAACCAAATCGTTCACGCCAAAATTTGAGCGTATCGGGCGGCGTGCGAAAGCTGGTGGTCCAGTTGACCGTGGTTGAACCGCCAACGGTACGGCCCTGCAAAATGTTGATCGCTTTGTCGGCCGTTTTGCGCGAAGCGGATTCTTGATAGAGCGTTGGGTACGCCTCAGATTCCAGCATTTTGAAATCGCTCGACGTTCGAAGCATGCCCTCTTCAATCATCACGACTTTGAGGCCAGTGTCTGAAAGCACATCAGCCGCAATACCTCCGCCTGCGCCAGTGCCGATGATGCAAACGTCGGCTTCAAGCACCGCGTCTTTACCGAGCTGGGAAGCGTCAATGTGCATCCAGCCTTTGTTAATGCCGTCGCGGATGGGATCGGGAAACATTTTTCGTGCCCTATGCGGTGGTGTTGAAACGCGAACTTGGTGCTGGGGCACGAAGGACGAAAGACCAATGACGAATGACGAGAGGTCTTGTCATCCTGAGCCGGAGCGAAGGATCAGGTCGCATAGAGCGATGCTCGCGACTTACAACCATGGATAGATTCCGCCTGATCCTTCGCGCTGCTCAGACTGACAGTGGCGGGCAGTTTCGAGAGGCACGGCATGGGCGGCATCGTCATCAGGCGAGCTTCGGCGGCCCCGGATAACCGGTGGCTTTCCATGTGCTGGGATCGGCGTAAAACGTGCCGTAGACCATGTCGTGCAGCGCGAAGTAGGCTTGTTGTTTGAGCGCGATGCTGCTGTCCCGGAGGCCGTAGAGAAACGTCACGATCTGCGGCGTGTCGGCTTCGACCCAATCGCCGCTGTAGCCGAGTACTGCGCGAGCGGGTTTGAACGCGAGTAGGCCTAGCAGGTCGCCGACTTCACTACGTGTGGTGGCGGGCAGATTGTCAATCAACGCGGCAATCGCGGCGAGCACACGCGCCAGCTCGGCGGCACGGGCGGGCGCGTCACCGGGTAGCGCAGAGCCCAAAAGCGCGGTGGCAACGCTTCGGAGCAAGACGTCGTGCGATTTGATGAGTGTCGTGCCTTTGGGCGGCGCACTCGATTTCATGCGCGGTACGATCACCATCGCGGCAGCCGCCGCAACGACGCCCGCAGCGCCCACAAAAATCACCTTGCGGCGCGACGGCCGGAAACTAAACGCCATACGAAAAATCCTCTTTGCGCGAATTCTAGGCGCGCGCAGTAGAGCGAATTGTCTATGCGCGACGGTGTGCAAAGCTGCGACTAACGCGCCGCATCGCTATGCTGACGCCGTGGGCAAAAAAACTTCGCTTGAACAACAACTGCGCGCCAACCTAGCCGCAGCGCGCGCCGCTCGGAATGCGCAAACGCAATCGCGAGAGCGCGCGGCGGATCGCTTGGCGCTGCGCCGCTTCCAACAAGCGCGTCTGCAAGAAACACATGCTGATTTACTTGCGTCAAAACGCTACGCGCCGGCCGCCACATTTTTTCTCACCGAGCTGTATTCAACCGAAGACTTAACGCAGCGCGACGCCGATATCGAGCGCGTGATCAAAATTTTGGTGAAGTTTTTGCCGGACAATGCGCTGGCTACGCTCGCTGCGGCGCTCGAAATGGATGCCCTATCGGAGCGGCTCGATGGCGAAATGGCCGCCGCGTTGCGCAATGAATCACCCACCGACGCGCCGTTGCGAATCACTGAAAAAACCTACCAAAACGCGTACCGACAAGTCGGTCAATTTGAAGCCCGCGAA
>JAAFHR010000078.1 GCA_013298455.1 Betaproteobacteria bacterium
AAAATCTGCGCGCCGCAGTAGCTTTGATAAGTCGAAATTCCCATCTTCGACATGACTTTATTTAAGCCCTTGCAGATGGCTTTGACATAGCGCTTTTGGCTCTCGTAGCTCGACACGCCGGGGACGATGCCCTCGAGCTGGGTGAGCGTTTCGAGGGCCAAGTACGGGTGCACGGCCTCAGCGCCGTAGCCACCGAGGAGCGCGAAGTGATGCACTTCGCGAGCAGAACCTGTCTCGACAACCAGTCCCGCCGAGGTGCGAAGCCCCGTGCTCACCAAATGCTGATGCACGGCCGAAGTCGCCAACAGCGCCGGGATCGGCACGCGCCCCGCTTCAACACTTCGATCACTCAGAATCAAAATGTTGTAGCCGAGCTTGATGTTGTCGACCGCTGCGGCGCGAAGTGAGGCGAGCGCGGCTTCGATGCCTTCTTGACCCCACGCGGCGGGATACGTGATGTCGAGCTCTTTGGCTTTAAATGCGCCGCTGGAGAACAATTCGATATGACGAATCCGCTCCATGTTTTCGCTAGTGAGCACAGGATGCTGCGCTTCTAGTCGAGATTGCGGAGAAGTCGTGTCATGCCCAAGCAGATTGGGGCGCGGGCCGATAAAGGTGACCAACGACATCACCAACTCTTCGCGAATCGGATCAATCGGCGGATTGGTCACCTGCGCAAAGAGCTGACGGAAATAATTGTAGAGCGGCTTGGCTTTGTTCGAGAGCACCGGGAGCGCGGCGTCGTTACCCATCGAGCCCGTTGCTTCTTCAGCATTGGCGACCATGGGCGCTAGGATGACTTTGATGTCTTCTTGCGTGTAACCAAACGCCTGTTGGCGATCCAGCAAACTCACCGTTGATTTTTCAGCGGGTGCGGGCTCGGGCAGGTCTTCGAGTGCAACGCGAGAAGTTTCGATCCACTCCTTGTAGGGCTTCGCGGCGGCGAGGTCGCGCTTCAATTCTTCGTCGTCAACGATGCGGCCTTGCTCCAAATCGAGGAGCAACATCTTGCCCGGCTGCAAGCGCCATTTCTTGACAATTTTTTCTTCGGGAATGTCGAGCACGCCCACTTCAGAGGCCATGATGATCATGTCGTCGTCAGTCACGATGTAGCGAGCGGGTCGCAGGCCGTTTCGATCAAGCGTTGCGCCGATCTGACGGCCATCGGTAAACGCCATAGCAGCCGGGCCGTCCCACGGCTCCATGAGCGCTGCGTGATATTCGTAAAACGCGCGACGGTCTTCGTCCATCAATGCATTGCCCGCCCATGCTTCGGGGATCATCAGCATCGCCGCGTGGGCGAGCGAATAACCGCTCATGGTCAGGAGCTCTAGGCAGTTGTCGAACGACGCCGTGTCGGATTGACCGTCGTAAATCAAGGGCCAAAGTTTTTGCAGATCATCGCCCAAAACGGTCGATGCGATGGCACCTTCGCGAGCGCGAATCCAGTTGCAGTTGCCGCGAAGCGTGTTGATTTCGCCGTTGTGGCACACAAGGCGAAACGGATGCGCCAAATCCCACGTTGGGAAGGTGTTGGTTGAGAAGCGCTGATGCACCATCGCGAGCGCAGTCACCAACATCGGGTCGCTCAAATCCAAGTAGAACGTACCGACTTGATCGGCGAGCAGCATACCTTTGTAAACGATCGTTCGCGTTGACATCGAGGGCACATAAAACTCTTTGCCATGGCGCAATTTCAACGCTTGAATCGCGTGGCCAGAGCTCTTGCGAATCACATACAGCTTGCGCTCCAGCGCATCCTGATCCATGTCTTTCGAGCCACGCCCGATGAACACTTGGCGGATGATCGGCTGAATCGCTTTCACGCCTTCGCCCAATCCTACCGGGTTCACTGGCACATCGCGCCAGCCCAAAAGCACTTGCCCTTCGCTAGCAATGGCCCGCTCGATTTCCTGCTCACACGCCATTCTTGATGCGGGCTCTTGCGGCAAAAACACCATGCCCACGCCGTACTGACCGACCGCCGGCAACGTGATCTTTAACTTCCCGCATTCACGACGGAAAAACGTATCGGGCACTTGAATCAAAATGCCCGCACCGTCGCCTTGCAGCTTATCCGCACCGACCGCGCCGCGATGCGTCAGGTTTTCAAGAACACGCAACCCTTTGGTGACGATGTCGTGGCTTTTGCGGCCTTTGATGTTCGCCACGAAGCCCATGCCGCACGCATCGTGCTCGTTTTTCGGGTCGTAGAGGCCTTGCGCCGCTGGTTTGGCAGCGCGGATGTCGTCGATCATGTGTGTCTCCAGAGTTGCGCCGGTCTCGGTCAGGCGAAAGCCGTTGATGCGCAAACGGTATAGTTTTATTCAGCGGACGCATAGTTTACCTAAATTTGTTGTGCCGCACAACTTCAAATCGTGTTGTTTTGTGTGGCGTGTGACAGGCAATCGGAAGTGAGATGTTTCTTTCGACTTGCCTATGCCAATGTCTTAGGGTTAAATCGAAGAATTGCGTGTAACTCGTTGATTGCACATACTTTGCATTCGCTTTGATGGCGTCAATATGAATTTGAAAGGGATCACCGTGCGGTCATTCAACACATTGTTTAAGTCGCTAACGCTCACGGCGTTGTTTGGTGCTGCAGCGCTCCTCGCCGGCTGCGGTGGTGGCGGTGCGGCCGATCCGTTTAAGCCGGGGCCGGTGACGCCGGCGCTGGTGGTCAACCCAACCGCCCTCACGGTCTATTCCGGAACACCCGCGGTCGTAACCATCAGTAGCGGCGTGGGGCCATTTCAGGCATTCACTTCTGATGCGGTTGTCCTGCCTGTTACTCAGAGCATTTCCGGCGCGGCGTTGACGTTAGTCGCCAATGCGGTTGAATCGGATAAGGCGGTTACGGTCACGATTCAGGATGCAGTGGGGCAGCGAGTTGCTACGAGCGTGACAGTGCGGGGCTCACCTTTGCTAGGTGCGCTCACTGTCGCGGCGGTCACTGGCTCGACCTGTGGTGGTGCCGCGTCAGGCGGCGGGGCATCTGGCGGCGCAGCCTCCACGTCGGCGGCGCTGTGCTCTGGAGAATCGGGTACTGCGAAGATCAAGTTGCGCACCGCGAATACCTCGCCCGCCTCCAACCGGCAAGTTCGGTTCGACGTGTTGCAGGGCGCATACGACTTTATCGCCGATCAAGCGGGAACAACTTTGGTGAAAACCATCACCGCGATCACCGATCAAAACGGGGATGCGACCGTGACGCTGCGTACGAGTGCGAGCGTTCCAACCCAAGCTGCCCTGATTCGGGCCACAGACCTTACCAGCGGAAATCGTGTGGATGGATCGTTCACCATTGTCCAGTCGACCAACGGCGCAGCGAGTCTTAGCGTGTCGCCGAAGGAGTACGGTATCACGGGCTTCTACGTCCAGTCCTGTTCAACGGGTTCTGCTGACTTCGTGATCTACGGGGGTTCGCCACCCTACACCGTTTTCCACGCGCTGCCGGCTCGAGCAACGCTCTCGTCGGGCGCGGCCACCGGTCAAACCGTCGTGGTAGCTGCCTCTGGGGGATCTTTCCGCATGACTGCAATTGGCGGAGCATGTGCTGGCACAACGGAAGACAACATCACCATCACGGATTCGACTGGGCGAGTAATCAACGCGAACTTCAAGATCGTGGAAGGCACCGTTGCCCTACCCGTTCCTGATCCGGTTGTCCCACCGGGTGCCTTGACTGTTACGCCTGGCTCCATAGCGGTGAGTGGAACTGGCGGGGCGTGTGCTCCCGGCTCCGTGACATTTGTCATCAGCGGAGGCACGCCCGCTTACGCTGTGGCGTCGTCACGGACCGAAGTTACGGCCTCTCGCCCTGCTTCGAACGCGGGGGTGCTGTCGTGGACGTCGCCGCTACCCAATGGTTTTTCAGCGGCGCTTGTGGTGCTTGATGCTGCGGGAAAGGTTGCGAATGCGACTTTCACCTGCACGGCAACGCCGTAACGCTCCACAGCTCTGGCAGTCGGCTGAATCACTCCACCGAGCATTCAGCCTTTCATACTGGCGATGACGGCTCGGGGGATCAATTGGCGGCAGCTGCTTTGTGCGGTGCCGTCAGAAGAATGTCGCCTTTCTCACAGGCTGGCGTGACGTATCGCTAGCAAGCATCGACCGACGGCACCGCGCAAGATCGTCTTCAAGTTGACCGTTGGTAGCAGCGGCTAAGGCGAAACGCTAGGCTCTATGAGACGACAGATCTCAGTCACCACACTCTGCGGCCGATCTCTGTACGATTCGACCGTCGCATGTGCCGTTTGTTGATAGAGCGGATGCCTAGCGGTGTAGAGCGCCCTTAATTTCGCGAGCGGATCATCAACTCGCAGGAGCGGCCGCTCGCCTTTGCGGCGAATACGTTCAAATGCCGTCTCTGGGGTCGTGTGCAGATACACGACAAAGCCGCGTTCATGCAGGCGCTGGCGAGTGAGCAATTCGCCCACAGCGCCGCCGCCTGTGCTCAAAACCACGCCGCGCTCGACCGATAGCTCATCAATGAGCTGCGTTTCTCGCAGACGAAATGCCGCCTCTCCCTCGATCTCAAAGATCGTGGACACGGAGACGCCGGTCCGCTCTTCGAGCACGTGATCTGAGTCAAGAAAACGGAGATTTAGCCGCTTAGCAAGCAGCTGTCCGATGGTTGTCTTGCCGGCCCCCATGAGGCCAACAAGAAACACAGCCCTATCCGCTCCGAAGGAAGCTCTGTACTGCTCCAATGTGTTGTTCAACACCGAATCCAATCAACGATACAGGTCGTCGCGGAGCGCACGCACAGTAGAACCCCGCTCGACGCGTCGCTCGGCGCGAGGGTTCCCGCATCAGTGCGCTTCCCGTAAGGTCTTTAGCGAACCGTCCCCGTTGTGTCCGACAACACTCGTGGCGTCAAGAAAATCAGCAGCTCTTGTTTAACCGTGCCCTTGTTGGTTTTCTTGAAAAGGTGACCGAGCAAGGGAGCGTCGCCCAAAAACGGTACTTTATCCGTCGTGTCGGTGATCTGCTCTTCATAGACGCCGCCCAGAACTGCAGTGTCGCCGTTGTTGACGATCACTTTAGTCGAGACGCGTTTGGTGTTCACGATTGGGCTGCCGTCTTGGAAGCCGGCGATCGAGTCTTTCGAGACTTCCACGTCAAGCACCACCTTGCCATCAGGCGTAACTTGGGGCGTCACGTCAAGTCCGAGCACCGCACGGATCGTAATGACCGACGACTGACCGCCGACACCGCCCGAGACGCGAAGTTTGTATTCCTGGCCTTGAGAGATCGATGCCTTCTGATTGTCCGCGGTCACGACGCGCGGGCTGGAGATCACCTTGCCGCGATTTGCAGCTTCAGCAGCAGAGAGCTCAAGGTTCACCAAGTTGCCGTTTCCCAAATTGAGAAATGTCATCGCCAAGGTTCCGGCAGGATTCGCGACCGGCAAATTCACGTTGTAAGGGATCGAGTTGATGTACTCGCCAACTACTCCGCCCGTCTCTTTGTCCGGCTTCACACGCCAGTAGTAACTCGAGGGCGAGAATCCTGTGGTGATCCCAGTCGTGGGCACATTGGCCTGATTCGGGTCGCCAATCGGTGTGCCGCTGATGCCGATATTGCGGCCGTTGTTATTGATGCCAGCGCCGATTCCGAACCGGGCGCCAAGCTGGCGGCTGAAATTGTCGTCGGCGACGACAACGCGCGCTTCGATGAGCACTTGTTTGATCGATATATCGATACGTTGGATCAGTCGGCGTACTTCTTCAAGCTTCGACGGCGTGTCTTGAACCACCAAGACGTTGGTTCGGGCATCCACCGTCGCGCTGCCTCGCTTGGAGAGCACACCACCTTGGTTCGCGCCACCTTGGGCGCCCGCATTGGCAGGGATCAACATTTTCCTGACTTCTTCTGCCTTCTGATAATTTAGCTGGAAGAGCTCAGTCCGAAGCGGCTCGATATCAGCGACCTGCGCCTTCGCCTCTAATTCCTGCTTCTCCTTGAGAGCGAGTTCTTCTTTCGGCGCGATCCAGACTACGTTGCCGTTTTTCCGCATGTCAAGCGAACGAGCCTGCATCACCAAGTCCAGCGCTTGATCCCAAGGTACGTCCTTGAGCCGTAGCGTTACGTTTCCGGTAACGGTGTCGGAGACGATGATGTTGAGTCCGGTGAAGTCGCCAATCACCTGCAGCACAGAACGCACCGCGATATCTTGGAAATTCAGCGACAGCTTATCGCCTTTGTAACCGGGGCGTGAGCCCTGTGTGAGCTTGTTCGGGTCTTCGATGATTTGTTTGACTTCGATAATCAGTCGGCTGTCCGTTTGGTAGGCGGAGTGCTCCCACAAACCCTTCGGCTCGATGACCATTCGCGTGTTGTTGCCTTGCACGAAGGTGTCGATCAGCTGAACAGGCGTGCCGAAGTCAGTCACATCGAGCTTGCGTTCCAGATTTCGTGGCACCTGCGTCCGCAGAAAATCAACGATGAGCACCTTGCCCTGTTGCTTGATTTCAATGCCCGAGTTCGCGTCGGAAAGATCAATGATCACCCGCCCTTCGCCGCCTGAGCCGCGCCGGAAATCAACATCGCGCAACGAAAAATTCGCGCCATCACTTTTCGACGTCGACGCAAATCGACCCGTCTCAGGGCTTGACTCGGCAGCCGACGTGCCGGGCGCATCAAAGAGCGACACCGCTAGCTTGTTGCCTTCCACTTTCAAGTCGTACGCCTGCGACTTGGTCAAGTTCAAAACAACTCGGGTTCGGCCTTGCGCTTGAACCACGTTGTAGCTTCGAACCACCGCATCGGAGACCTCGGAAACCGCTTTGCCAGCGTTGCTCGTATTTGCAAAATCTAGCACTAAGCGCGGCGGCGTCGCGATCGCAAACACCGTGGGCGGTGTAGCGAGCGGATCCTTGAGCGCGAAGGTCATGGTGGTGCGGCCGGCACCGCCACGCGCTACGGAAACGTCTTCAATCACGTTTTGAGCGAGCACGGACGAAGTGGTTGCGACGAGCGAAAGCAGCATCATCGCCGCGCAACTGAGTGCGCGACGCGATAGTCGCAGTGATTGGTACACGTTCATTTCTTTTGCTCCCGCTCTTGCAGCATGATCTTGCTTTGACGCTCGGCCCAGTCCCCTGCGCCATCTTGAAAAAGTTCTTTGAGTGAAATCTCGGAGTCCGAGATCAACGTGATGACGCCGAAGTTTTGGCCCAGATAGTTTCCTTGTCGAACTTGGAACACCCGGTTGTCCGACGCACGGACGAGTCCAACGGTGGCTTTGCCTTTTTGCAGCGTGCCGACCATTTTTAGTGTCTCTAACGGAAACGCCTCAAGCGCCTCTTTGCGACGCGCCAAATCCGGCCCCCGTGCGCCCTTAGCACTTTCAATTTTGCGAGGCTTGAACGGATCGGGTTCGCCAAACGCGTTGTAAGTGAACGGTTCGTACGGGCGAATCGGCGGAATCGCTTGAATTTTGCCGCGCGCGCTCGCGCCTTGCTCATTCATCCAAGCTTTGAGGTCTTGCTCATCGCTAGTCCCGCAGCCCACTAGAAGCGTGAGCAGCAGCGCGGACGGTAAAAGAGTGATGCGCTTCATCATTTGGGCGCCTTTTGGGCGTCTTTCGCCCGACGCTGTTTGGCCACTTCTTCGTCATCTAGGTAGCGAAACGTTTTGGCCACCGCTTCCATCGTCAAAATGACGTCTTTCGGGTCCTTGTTGATGATCGCCACTTCGTTGAGCGTGACGATTCGTGAGAGCTGCGACACGTCAC
Organism: Betaproteobacteria bacterium; assembly: GCA_013298455.1. Classification (GTDB taxonomy): domain Bacteria; phylum Pseudomonadota; class Gammaproteobacteria; order Burkholderiales; family Casimicrobiaceae; genus Casimicrobium. The sequence goes on from JAAFHR010000078.1 coordinate 7,745, forward strand.
TGGCGAATGCGCCGATGTCGTGGTAATTACCCGTCACACGAATATCCACAGGCAATTCAGCGTAGAAGTCTTGCTGCCGCTCGACACTGGGTTTAAACATCTCGAACTGAAGTCCGCGACCCTGTCCGGCTTGATTGATGTCTGAGAGCAGCGAATCCATTTCGCTTTTGCTCGGCAGCTGACGAAGCAGCGCGCCAAATTGCTGCTCGACTTCTTTGAGCTGCTGTACATACAGATCAAGATTAATCGCCTGTGCTTTTTTCTTAGCAAAAGACTCTTTAAGGCTGACTTCCTGCTTCTGCTTCGTCTCTAGCTCCTCGTTTTGCGGTAGCCAGCCGAAATAGGCAGCAGCGCCGCACAGCAGCAGCAATAAAAGAATCAGTGCGCCCGCTTTCGCTGGCCACGGCCAAATCCCGATGTCGCGGGGATTAAGTCGTTTAATTTCGTCCCAAGTCATGATGGCTCCGCTCTACTTCGTAATCGCCTGCATGACCTTTTCGCGCGAAGAAGGCGCGACGGCGGCAGCGGCAGAGGCTGGTTGATTCGGCTTAGCGTTCGGGTCCTCGAGACCCTTCAAGCTGATGTTCAAACTGAACTCGTTCAAGCGTTGATTGCGCTCCGTAACCGCCTTGATCTCCACGAGCTCGGCGGACTGCAAATAGGGCGACGATTCCAAATTGCGCATCAGCGTTGAGACGCGCGCATTCGATTGTGCCAAACCCACTAAGTTGATCTTAGTGCCCGATTGCTTGATGGCTTTGAGGTAAACGCCATCAGGTAACTGGCGAACCAGCTGATCAAGCAATTTAACGGATGCAGCACGATTGACTTGCAACGTTTCAACCACTTGCTTTCGCGCCAAGAGTGCACTTGTTTGCTCTTGCAGTTTTTTGATTTCTTCGATCTGACCGTCGAGCTTTTTCGTTTCGGCTGTCAGCATGTCGTTACGACGCTGCTGCGTGGCGATCCGCTCGTCAAGGTAGAGTTTGCCAACATACCAAATCGCCGCCGCCGCAATCAGCGTGCCCAGCAGCAGCATGTTGAATTCGCGCTTTCGCAGAGCGCGTTTAGCCGCTCGGTGCGGCAGTAAGTTAATGCGAATCATGCGTCAAACCTCCGCATCGCCAGTCCACAGGCGACGAGCAGTGACGGCGCGTCGGCGGCGAGTTGACGCGACTTCACGCCAGGGCTCAACGACATGCCCGAAAACGGATTGGCGACCGACGCGACCACATTGGTACGCCGAGACACCGCTTCCACCAAGCCCGGCAGCGATGCGCAGCCGCCTGCAAGCAACATGTAGTCGAGCTGACCTTGCGCGCTTGAGGTGAGAAAAAACTGAAGTGCCCGCGCCGCTTCGATCGCTAGCGTATCGACGTAAGGCCGCAACACGTCGTTGTCGTAATTCGACGGCAGGTTGCCAGCACGCTTGGCCGATTCGGCCTCTTCGTTGGTCATGTTGTAGGCGCGTTGAATCTCTTGCGTGAGTTGATTGCCGCCAAACGGGCTCTCGCGCATGAAAATCTGTTCTTCGTTACGAAACACGTAAAACCGCGTCGAGGTCGCTCCCACGTCCAAAACGCCGATGTTCTGATCAACGCCTTTGCCTGGGAGCGCTTCCGCCATCAATTCGTAGGCGCCCATCACAGCCATCGCCTCAACGTCCATCACCATGGGCTTAAGCCCAGCCGATTCGAGCGCGGCGACTCGATCTTCAACCTTTTCACGGCGCGCCGCTGCGATCATCACTTCGAGCTGCGTTGGATCGTTGGCGACTTCGCCCACCACCGCGAAGTCGAGATTGACCTCATCGAGTGCAAACGGTATGTACTGATTGGCTTCGCCTTCAACAGCCAATTCCAGATCATCTTCACGCTCCGTCGCGGGCAGAGTGATGCGCTTGGTGATGACCATGCTCGTTGGCAGCGCCGCTGAGGCGCTCTTAGTGCGCGAGCCGAGCTTTCGAATCGCGCGCTCAATGGTCGCACCCACCGCTTCCATGTTGGCAATGTTGCCGTCGGTGACGGCATCCCTTGGAAGGGGCTCGATGGTGTAACGAGTCAACTCGGGTTTGTCTCGGCTGCCGCCCAGCTCCACCATTTTCACAGCGGTACTGCTGATATCGACACCAATCAAAGGGGTCGATTTTGACCCGAAGGCGCCCCTAAGTTGACCCAAAAAATCTTTTTGCATTGAGAGTTTAGGCGGCTTTTGTCGCCTGAAACTTTAAGTTGGGAAGGGAGTGTTGCACAAGCTCCGTTCCGTGGCAAGCCGGGAGCGGTTTCTGGCGACCTATAATCGGAAAAAATACAACATTGGCATAAAAATCGGTCGCCAATGGGTCGTCAGCGAACAGCTTTCGACGCCTCTCAGGGTGACCAAATCGGTTTTTGACGGGTGTTTTTGGGGCCCAAACGCTGGCTGACGGTAACCCGGGGGAAGAAAGTCAAATCAATGTTGAAGCGCTGGATCGTCTACTCTGCCTCGGTGATTGGGGGTTTGCTCATCGTCGGCGGCGTGCTGGGTGCGTTGGTCTGGACGCTCCTTTCGGCTCGCCTTCCTTCGCTCGAAGTAATCACTGACTACCAACCCAAGCTCCCGCTACGCGTGCTTTCCGAAGACGGCGTGAATTTGGCCGAATTCGGCGAAGAGCGCCGAACCGTAGTCAAACTCGCCGATGTCCCGCAAAACGTCAAGGATGCCATCCTCGCCGCCGAAGACTCCAATTTCTACGACCACTCAGGCGTCGATTGGGTCGCCGTGCTCCGGGCTGCCTATACAAACGCAACCACCGGGTCGCGACAAGGTGCCGGCACGATCACCATGCAGGTGGCCAGAAACTTCTTTCTGACCCGCGAGCAAACACTGCTTCGCAAGGCCAATGAGGTAGCGCTCACTTTCAAAATTGAGCGCGAGCTGACTAAAGATCAGATTCTTGAGCTCTACATCAACCAGATCTTTTTAGGGCAACGTGCCTATGGTTTCGCGTCGGCATCGCAGGCGTATTACGGCAAACCGCTTGCGCAGGTTACCGCTGCGGAAGCCGCGATGCTGGCCGG
>JAAFHR010000008.1 GCA_013298455.1 Betaproteobacteria bacterium
GAATTCAGGTCGCGGGGCCTCGCGCTGCAGAGTTCACCGATGCCATCAAACCGAAGTTGGGGCCGGGTCAACGAATGGAAACGGTGCGCGAATTGCGCCCCGAAGTTCGCCAAACGCTTGAGCGCAGTGAGCAGTTTTTGGGGCTTGCGGCATCGTTTGCAGTATTTCTCGCGGTGGTCGCCATCGTGCTCGCGCTGCGTCGTTACTTGAAGCGCGAGCTTGATACTGCAACGCTCTTCCGCACCCTTGGTGCGGGGCGTCGGCAAACGTTGCTGCACTTCGTTGGGCAGTTTGCGGTGCTCTCGCTGATCGCTTGTGCGCTGGGTGTGGCGCTCGCTTACGTGGCGCAGGCTGGACTTGCGTTTGCGGTGCGAGGGTTGTTTGCGTCGGAGTTGCCGGCTGCCGGCTACGCGCCGCTCGTGAAATCGTTTTTGACGGGTCTTGTGTTGTTGCTGGGCTTTGCATTGCCGCCGCTCGTCGCGCTGGCCTCAACGCCGCCGGTGCGCGCGCTTCGCCGCGATATGCCAGCGCCCACCGGTGGCGGCATTGTGGCGGGCGTGCTCGGTGCCGTTGCCGTGCTAGGCGTAGTAATGCTGCAAGCGCAGGATGTGCGCACAGGCTTAATTTTTGTGGGCGGGATCGTGGCCTTGGTGGGCAGCGCCACGCTCTTGGCGGCGGCGGTGTTGTGGGGCGTGCGCCGAGTGACACGCTCTAGAAGCAAAAAACCATGGCAGCTCGGGCTCGCCAATTTGGATCGTCGGCGTTTGTCAACGAGCATCCAAATCGCCTGCTTAGGGCTCGGCGTAATGACGCTCATCACTGTCGGTTTCGTGCGCGCGGATTTGTTTGCCGCGTGGCAAAAGTCCTTGCCACCCGATGCGCCTAATCGGTTCCTGATCAATATTCAACCTGATCAAATCGAGCCACTCTCGGCGCTGCTGAAGGAGCGTGGTCAGAGCGCGAAGTTTTATCCGATGGTGCGCGGGCGCTTGGTCGCGGTGAACGATAAAGCCGTGAGCGCGAAAGACTACACCGATGAGCGCGCCAAGCGGCTCGTGGATCGCGAATTCAACTTGTCATCGAGCGCGGCCCTGCCGCCCGCCAATGCCCTAGTGGCTGGCGCGTACGGCGGCGACAATGAATCGGGAACGCTATCGCTCGAAGACGGCATCGCCAAATCGCTCAATGTGAGTTTGGGGGATCGAATGGTGTTTGATGTGGCGGGGGAAAAAGTTGAGCTCAAGGTCACGAGTTTGCGCAAAGTCGATTGGGACAGTTTCCGCGTCAACTTTTTTGCGTTGATTCCGAAAGCCACGATTGATCCACTCCCCAAGAGCTACATCACAGCGTTTCACCTGCCGATGAATGATGGCAAAACCTTGCCGATGCTCGTGAACGCCGCGCCTAATGTGCTCGCCATTGACGTGTCGGAAATCATGGAGCGCGTGCGAAGTATCGTCGAGCAGGTGGCAAAAGCCTTGGAGTTTGTGTTTCTCTTTACCTTGGTGGCGGGGCTTTTGACGCTCTACACCGCAGTCGTTTCAACGCAGGATGAACGCCGCTATGACACTGCCGTCGTGCGCACACTTGGCGGCACACGTGCGCAGGTTCGAAGTGCACTCGTTGCGGAGTTCACGCTGCTCGGCCTTGCGGCGGGCGTATTGGGTGTGCTGGGCGCGGTGGCGCTGACTTGGACGTTGGCGTCGCGAATCATCAAAGTTGAATTCATTCCGTCGCCCGGTGTCTGGTTATTCGGCTTGTTCGCGGCAACACTTTGCACGCTGCTGGCTGGGTGGCTTGGCACGAGAAGCGTGCTCTCCACGCCGCCCATTCAAGTGCTGCGTGAAAACGCATAGGCGATGACGTTGATGAATATCGAACTCATCCGAGAGCGCATCGGTCACGCGATCCACGACCCGATGCACCCTGCAGGTGACGGTACACACGAAGAGCGAAAGCTCGCGCATGCTGCACAAGGGCGGGTGGTGCGACCGGCGGCCGTGTTGGTGTTGTTGCAACAGGAAGCCGACGAGTTGCGCGTGGTCCTAACACAGCGTACGGCGCATTTGCATGATCACGCCGGGCAGATCAGCTTTCCCGGCGGCCGCAAAGACGAGTCCGACGTAACGCTTGTCGAAACCGCGCTACGCGAAGCCAACGAAGAGATCGGCACAGACGCGTCTCGTCTCGAAGTGATCGGCCGCTTGCCGAGCTACGTAACGGTGACCGCTTACGAGGTCACGCCCATCGTCGCAGTCGGGCCAGCGCAAAAATTTCAATGCGATCCGTTTGAAGTGGCGGATGTGTTTACCGTGCCGCTGGCGCACGTTCTCGATGATCAAAACTGGCGACGCGATAGCTTCATGCGCGCTGGACAGCGCCGCGAATATTGGGCTGTGCCCTATCGTGAACGCTACATCTGGGGCGCAACCGCTGGCATGCTACGAACCTTCAAAGACGCGATTTCCCAATGACGACACCGTTTGAACAATTCGGTGGTGAGCCTGGCGTGCGCCGCTTGGTCGACGCCTTTTACGACCGCATGGATTTCGAGCCGGAGTTTCAAGGCATCCGTGCGCTCCATCCGACCACGCTCGACGGTTCGCGCGACAAACTTTTTTGGTTTCTCTGCGGCTGGATGGGTGGCCCCAATCACTACATCGAACGCTTCGGGCATCCACGGCTTCGGGCGCGGCATTTGCCCTACGCAATTGGTTCGCCGGAGCGCGATGCATGGATGGCCTGCATGCGAACCGCGCTCGATGATTGCAAGATCGAGCCGCTACAAGCAAGCTGGCTACTCGGGCAACTCTCTGGCACGGCTGATTGGATGCGCAATAAGCCGGGCGACTCGCCGTAGGCACTCACACTGCCGCTGTCTAAGCGAACTTCCCCCTCTCGCCTAACCCCTCTCCCTCCGGGGGAGAGGGGGATCAACTGCTGCGCACGCTTTACCAAAGCCCGCAGGTTGGATAAATTCCAGCTATGCACAAGTACAGCACTGGCAATTCGGTGACGCTACTGAGAAACGGCGCGGAATATTTCCCAGCGCTCGTCTCGGCCATTGAGCGGGCTGTTAACACCGTGTACCTAGAAGCCTACATCTTTGCTGACGACGCGTCGGGGCGCTTCGTTGCAGACGCGATGGTGCGCGCTAGCCAGCGCGGTGTGGATGTACGAATGGTGATCGATGGGTTTGGCACCAAACCCTATTTGACGCCCGAGCTCAGTGATTATTTGATTCGCGCTGGTGTGACTTTGCTCCTCTACCGCGCCGATGTGTGGTCAATGCGACTCAATCGAGATCGGCTGCGGCGGTTGCATCGAAAGATCGTCGTCGTGGATGGTTGCACCGCGTTCATTGGCGGAATCAATGTGATTGACGACATGAATACGCCCGGTCACGTGCCGCCGCGTGTTGATTTCGCGGTGTGCGTTGAAGGGCCCATTCTCAATGCGATTGCCGCGGCTGCACACCGCTTATGGCGAGTGATGCGCGTGGTCTCCATTGACCGGCGAAAGCTTCCAGAGCTGCAACTGATTGCACTGGTAGAACCCCGAGGAAACACGACGGCCAAGTTTCTGGTGCGTGACAATTTCCGCTTTCGTCGGCACATCGAAACTGCCTACTTGGCGGCCATCCGCGTTGCGAAATCTGACATCACGATTGCGTCCGCGTATTTCTTTCCGGGTGTGCGGTTTCGGCGCGAACTGATTGAGGCAGCCGAGCGTGGCGTCCGCGTCACGCTCATCCTGCAAGCTCGTGTGGAATATCGTTTGCTGCACTACGCGACCAAAGCGCTGTATGGGCAGCTCCTCGCGGGTGGCGTGCGGATTGTTGAATTTGAGCGGAGTTTTTTGCACGCGAAAGTGGGTGTGATCGATTCCCGCTGGGCAACAGTCGGCTCATCAAACATCGATCCGTTTAGTTTGCTCTTAGCGCGGGAAGCTAATGTGGTCGTTCGTGATGCCGCGTTTGCCCAAGAGCTACTCGACGAGCTGGTGCGCTTGCAGCAAAGTGGCGGCCAAATCGTCGATCCGAATCGCTGGGCGCAGCGCAGTTGGTTCGCCCGCACGCTCGACTGGGCGGCTTATGGCCTCAGCCGCGCGCTGATTGGGTTGGCGGGCGTACGCGGGCCGCGTTGGTGAACCGCCTCAGAGCGTTCCTATAATGAGTAGATGCAAATTCTGGTGACGATGTGGTGACTGAAGGCAACGACACGGGTGAGCGCCGATTAGAGCGCGTCCGACTTGCGGGTTTTAGTGCGCGAGACGCCGAGCTATTCAAGCTGTTTTTGCGACGCCCCCCCGGATCGGGAGTGAGCCTGTTGGTCGTTGATGGCGACGAATCCGATATCCTGATTGCCAACCTGCAAACGCCCGGCATTGACGCCTTAGTCGCCGCGCGAAACGATCCCAGCACCACCATCGGCATCGTGTCTCGCTACACCACCGATGCGCCGTATTACCAGATCGTGCAGGACGGCCAACTGCTCTATTCGTTAGCGCAAGCGCTCAATCGAATCCGCGAGGGCTGGGAGCCGCCGGTTTCGCAGCAGGTCAATGCGGCATTAAGTGTCGTCGAGCCGTCACCGGCGCCAGACGGAACGTCAATCGCATCAACGAGCGATGTCGCCGCCGAGCAACCCGCAACAGCGGATCAAACTGAGCCCGCACCGCCCGTGCCTAACGTGGTCGAAACACCGCACAGCGAACCAAAGCCCGAGCCGCGCGCTAGCGCCGATTTGGGTTCGCTGCCTTGGCAGCGCGGACTGCGGGTGTTGGTCGTTGATGATTCGAAGTTTTCACGGGCCTCGATTGCGGAAGCCTTGGGCAAGGTCGGTTTTCAAGTCGAGACCGCCGTCGATGGCGAAGACGGTCTTCGCATGGCGCAGTTGAGTCGCTACGACATCGGTGTGATTGATTTTGAAATGCCGGGCATGCGTGGCCCCGAAGTCATCCGAAAGATGCGCGGCTTGGGTCGCAATGCGCCGCAGGTACTCATCATGCTCACTGCGCGCACTGGTGCTGTGGATCGCTTGCGGGCTCGCGTTGCGGGCTGTGATGCGTATTTGACCAAGCCCACCAAAATGAGCGAATTCATCGCTTTGCTCACGCAGTTTGCCAACGCTGGCAAGTTAACGCGGCAGTGACCGTTTCGCCATTTCGTTTGCTGTGGCCGTACTTATCACGGCACAAGGCCCGTATGGCCGTGGCGCTTTCCTGCTTGTTGATGGCCAAAGTCGCCAACGTGATGATTCCGATCTCGCTCAAGTGGATCGTCGATCGAATGAGCGTGGAAAAGGCGATGCTCGCCGTGCCATTTGCGCTGTTGTTCGCTTACGGTTTTGCGCGGCTCTCGGTCACGCTCTTCACTGAGCTGCGCGAATTCTTTTTCGCGAAGGTGACCCAGCGTGCGGTGCGGCGTGTCGCGCTTGAAACGTTTGAGCATTTACATCGCTTGTCGCTGCGCTTCCATTTGTCGCGCCAAACCGGCGGCCTAACGCGTGACATCGAACGCGGCACACGCGGCATTTCGTCGCTTTTGAGCTACGTGTTGTTTTCGATTTTGCCGACGCTTGTTGAGCTCGCGCTCGTGGCGGGCGTGCTCGCGTGGAATTACGAATGGAGCTTCGTCACGATCACGATGGTGACGTTGATTCTTTATATCGGCTACACGATCTTCGTGACTGAATGGCGCACCGCATTTCGCAAAGAGATGAACGAGCTAGATTCCAAGGCGAATTCAAAAGCGGTGGACAGTTTGCTCAATTACGAAACGGTGAAGTATTTCGGTAACGAGCGCTTCGAGGCGGATCGCTACGATCAAAGCTTGCAGCGTTGGGAAAAAGCGGCGGTGCGCTCGCAAACGTCGCTCTCACTCCTAAATCTCGGGCAGAGTTTTTTCATCGCTGCGGGCGCGAGCTTGGTGATGTGGCGCGCCATTGATGGCGTAATGAACGGCTCGATGACCATTGGCGACTTGGTGATGGTCAATGCGTTTTTGATTCAGCTCTACGCGCCGCTCAATTTCTTGGGGGTGATTTACCGGGAGATTCGTCAATCGGTGACAGACATGGCGCGGATGTTTGGCTTGCTCTCAGAGCATCAAGAAATCGCTGATCGCCCCGAAGCAACCGCGCTTGGTAGCCGCGAAGCACGCGCTCGTGGCGAGGTGAGCTTCGATCACGTAAGCTTTTCCTACGAGCCGGACCGACAGATCCTGCGTGACGTGAGTTTCACCGTTCCGGCAGGGCAAACCTACGCCGTCGTGGGGCCGAGCGGCGGCGGAAAAAGCACACTCGCGCGACTCCTGTTTCGCTTCTACGATGTGCAAAGCGGCGCGGTGAAAATCGACGGCCACGACATTCGCGAATACACGCAAGAAAGTGTGCGCGCCGCCATCGGCATCGTGCCACAAGATACGGTATTGTTTAACGACACACTCGATTACAACATCCGCTATGGTCGCCCCGACGCCACCGATGCAGACGTGTTGGAAGCCATTCGCGCCGCACGTTTGGAGCGCTTCATCGAAGCGCTGCCGCAGGGCTTACAAACATCGGTTGGCGAGCGCGGCTTGAAACTCTCGGGCGGAGAAAAGCAGCGCGTAGCGATTGCCCGAGCGCTCCTGAAAGACCCGTCGATTCTGGTGTTTGACGAAGCAACGTCTGCGCTCGACAGCGAAAGCGAGCGCGCCATTCAAGCCGAAATCGCCGCGGTGAGCCGCGAGCGAACCACGCTCATCATCGCGCATCGGCTCTCCACAATCACCGAGGCTGATTGCATCGTAGTGATGGAAAACGGCAGCATTGTCGAGCGCGGCACGCACAACGAGCTCTTGGTCGCCGGTGGCGTCTATGCGCGACTGTGGGCTTTGCAGGCGGACACGGCCAGTTCGTAGTCGCCACATTGGACATGAGCTGAGCGTCGAATAGACAGCTCAGCTTTCTTGTTAAAAACCAATTTTTCTCTGGCGTACGTCGACAAATAATACTGTTTTGATACATAACGAATTTTGCTTCTACCCGAATTGAAATAACGCGTTTACCAAAAAAGCCAAGGCAGTATTCCCCATTCGTCGCTTGCCGGTTTAATCGCTGCACTACGAGCGCTACACTGCGATCCCCGTTTATCTCGAAGCGAAATTCACACAATGAAGAGCTTTTTTTCCACTATCGCAACGCGAACCGTGTGGCGATGGGTGGTCTTGTCCGCCTGTGTCATGTTGCTGCCACTTCAGGCAGCCCGAGCGCAAACCGTTAGCAGCAGTTTTGAAATCGGCCCTACGGTCGAGGGCATCACCGAATATCGACTCAAATCCAATGGCCTTCGCGTGCTCTTGTTTCCTGAGCCATCGAATCCTAAGGTGAGCGTGAACGTCACCTATTTGGTCGGTTCACGCCACGAAGGCTACGGCGAAACGGGCATGGCGCATCTCCTGGAGCACATGCTTTTCAAGTCAACGCCCAAGTACCCGAACCTGTGGCAAGACATGAGCAATCGCGGTTTCATCAACAACGGCACCACCTCGCTTGATCGCACGAATTACTACGAAACCTTCACGGCGAACGATGAAAACCTGCGCTGGGCTTTGGAAATGGAAGCCGATCGTATGGTCAATTCCAACATTTTTCGCAGCGAACTAGACACCGAAATGACGGTCGTTCGAAACGAATTCGAATCGGGCGAGAATCGTGCGCAGTGGACTCTCTATTTCCGTGTCATGGCTGCTGCATTTCCGTGGCACAACTACGGCAACAGCACCATTGGCAACCGAAGCGACATCGAAAATGTGGGCATCGATAACTTGCGCGCCTTCTACAAGACCTACTACCAGCCCGACAACGCGGTGGTCTTGGTCGCCGGAAAAATCGACGTTGCTAAAACCTTGGGCTGGATTGAGCAGTATTTCGGTGCGATCCCCGCGCCCACTCGCAAATTACCCAAGTTGTGGACGGTCGAACCCACTCAAGATGGCGAGCGCGAAGTTACGGTGCGCCGCGTGGGCGATTCGCAGATTCTTTTCGCCGCGTACCGCTCACCTGCCGCTACGCACCCTGATTCTCCAGCGCTGCAAGTGCTCGCGCAGTTACTAAGCAACGACCCAGCAGGGCGGCTCTACAGCGCACTGGTGAAATCGAAACTCGCCGTGAGCGTGGACAACGATCTCAACGAAACCGTTGATCCGTCGATTGTTGGATTTTGGGCGATGCTCAACAAAACCCAATCGATCGACAAAGCGCGTGATGTGTTGCTTTCAACGATTGAAAACGCCGCAAGCAAGCCCTTCACCGCCGAAGAGTTGGCGCGCGTAAAAATTCAAATCGAAAAAAACTACGATCAAATGTTCGCCGACAGCGGACGATTTGCCGTTGCGCTCTCGGAAGCCATCGCTGTGGGCGACTGGCGATTCTTTTTTCTGCAACGTGATCGGTTCGCCAAGGTCACACTGGCGGATGTCGAGCGCGTGGCCAAGACCTACCTGAAACCGCAAAACCGCACCCTCGGCAAATTCATTCCAGTCGACAAACCTGATCGCGCTGAAATGCCGCCCACGCCCGCCGTGGCCGATTTACTCAAAAATTATCAAAGCACGCAAAGCCAAGAAGCAGGCGAGGTCTTCGATCCCACGCCCGCCAATATCGAAGCGCGCGTTGAACGATTCAAGCTCGCCAACGGCATGAAAGTTGTTTTGTTGCCGAAGAAAACCCGTGGCAACACGGTGCAAATTGCCTTCAGAAACGGCTACGGCGATGTGGCTGCACACACTGGCAAACGCGCCACCGACGAGCTCGCGAGCGCGCTTTTGATGCGCGGCGCCAAGGGCATGACGCGCCAGCAAATTCGTGATCGGCTAGACGCGCTGCGTGCCTCGGGTAGCGTCGGGCTGTCGGGTGGATCGTTTCAGACACGCAAAGCGCACGTGAGCGATTTACTGCAACTCACCGCGCACCTTTACGCCACGGCCACCATCCCTGCCGATGAGCTTGAAGTCGCTCGCAAAGAAATCATCACCGGCATCGAGGAATCGCTGAAAGACCCGGAGGCTTTGGCGTTTAATGCTGCATCACGCCACTTTTCAAGCTACACCGCGAAAGGCGATCCACGTTACGTGCCAACGCTTGAGGAGCGCATTGCGGAATTGAAAGCCGTGAAGCGTGATGACGTCGTACGTTGGGTCAATCAGATGCGTGGCTTTGACGCGGCAGAGCTCGTGATCGTAGGTGACTTTGACGTTGCCGCAGTGAAGTCCGCCGTAAAGAAACACTTCTCGGGCCCCAAACTTACCAAGCCTTACCAACGCATCGTTTCGGAATTCAAACCGATTGCTACGAAGAGCGAAAAAATCCTCACGCCCGACAAAGAAAACACAACCTTTGTGTCACGCCTTGGGTTCAAGCTCAAAGATTCAGCTGCTGATTACCCAGCGATTGTGTTGGCCAATTTCATCGTGGGCGGCAGCGCGGGCGCGCGGCTCTTTGTGCGGGTTCGGGAAAAGGAAGGCTTGAGCTATGACGTGTTTAGCACGCTGCAAGTCCCCACGTTTTCCGACAATGCGACTTGGTCGTTTGGCTTCATTGCCAATCCGCAAAATGCCGCAAAGGCCGAAGCGTCGCTTCGCGATGAATTGAGAATCTTGCGCGACGGCGGCTTAACCGAGAAAGAGTTTGCGGAACAACGAAATGCCCTACTCAATCAGCGCGCCGTGTCGCGAAGCCAAGACTCAACGCTCGCCTCACAACTCGTGTGGCTCGAAGACACCGGCCGTACCTTCGCTTTCACACAGACACTCGAAGACGCTATGCGCAAACTCACCAAGGCAGACTTTGATGCGGTGATGCAGAAGTACGTCGATCTCAACGCGCTCTCGTCGTTTGTTGCAGGCGACTTCAGCAAGGTGAAATAGGCGCGGTATGGCTCCCTCTCCCGCAGGCGGGAGAGGGCTGGGGTGAGGGTGTCGTCGATAACCAGCGCTCTGCGTTGCCGCAACGACGAAGGTGCGCTTCAGTCGTACGTTTCCTCTACAGCCACGACACCCTCATCCCCGACCCTTCTCCCGCCCGCAGGAGAAGGGAGGCATCGCTCTTCTACAATGACCCCCCAAACAGCGCGATTTTCCGCGTTGCTCCGCTTGGTTTTCATGCTGCCTTCAACTGCCTCCGCCGTTTCGCTTTCGCCCGCTCGGGAGCGTCAAATTCTTTTGGTGTTGATGCTCATGGGATTCACCAACATCGTGGATTTCATGATCATGATGCCGCTGGCGCCGCAGCTCACGCGTGAATTTGGCATCACCACGGCGCAATTCGGCATGCTTGTTTCGGCCTATGCGTTTGCCGCAGCGATTGCCTCGCTCGTGATGGCATCGATCGCCGATCGCTTTGATCGCAAACACGTCTTGTTGCTCTCCTACGGCGGCTTGATTGTGGGCACGCTGGGCTGTGCGCTCGCGCCCACCTACGCGGTGCTTCTGCTCGCTCGCGTGGTCGCTGGCGCATTCGGCGGCATTCAATCAGCCATCGCGCTATCGATTGTGGGTGACTTGGTGCCCGACGAACGTCGGGGTCGGGCGATGGCGCTGGTGATGATGTCGTTTTCGTTTGCAGCCGTGGTGGGCGTGCCGCTATCGATTTACGTGGCAGCACTGGGCGGGTGGCACATCCCGTTTTTTGCGCTATCGGCGCTGTGTGTGGTGCTCTACGTGGTGGCGCAGCGATTGATTCCGTCGATGCGACGGCACTTGATTGCGGGTGCAAAGCCGGTCGGTTTGATTCAAGGCTACGCGCAGCTGCTCTCGGTACCCAATCACTGGTGGGCGTTTCTGACCTCAACGCTCGTGATCATGTCGGGCATGATGGTGATACCGTTTATCGCGCCAACTCGCATCGCAAACGAGGCAATGAGCGAAACGCAGCTTGCGTATTTCTACTTAATCGGCGGCGCGGTGACGATTGTGACCCGACCGTGGATTGGTCGATTGACGGATAAACACTATCGCCCCAGCGTCTTTTATTGGATGGTGATTTTTTCGATCATTCCGATTGTGTTAGTCACCCACCGGTTGGGCGTGAGTCTGTTTTGGCAATTAGGCATCGCAGCATTGTTTTTCATTTTTGTCAGCGGTCGCTTCATCCCGCTCACCGCGATGAACGCCGCTGCGAGCACGCCTCAGCTTCGTGGTCGCATGATGTCGTTTAGCTCAGCCGTGCAAAATTTTTCAACGGGCATGGCGGCGGTGATCGGTGGCGCGATGCTCACGACGTCGCCCACAGGCGCGATTCTCGGCTACGAAGCGGTCGGCTATTTGTCGTGTTTGCTTGCGATGGCCGCCATTGCTGCCGCTTACAAAATTCGCGCGGTGTCATAAATGGCGCTATCGCTCCAGCTGCGTGACGTGCAGATCGAGCGAGGCGGTCGGTCGCTGTTTTCGCCCATCACTGCCACGATCGGAGCGGGGACGTTGGTCTATGTGCGCGGCGCTAACGGCGCAGGTAAAACCTCACTGCTACGTGCGCTCGCTGGGCTGGCCGCTTCGAGTGCGGGCGAGATTCGTTGGGGCGTGTCGGGCGAAACGGCAAGTGCGTCGGTTGCTACGTCGTTTGTGGGGCACGCCAATGCAATGAACGACGCGCTCACCGTGCTCGAAAATCTATCGTACGCAGCGGCGCTGGCCGGGCAAGCCTATCAACCCGTTCGCATCGGCCATGCGCTCGATCAGTTGGGGGTGTTTAAGCTCGCGCTGCGCCGCGTGGGCACGCTCTCTCAAGGGCAACGAAAGCGCGCCGCGCTGGCTCGCTTGCTGCTGCGAGAAACGCCCGGATCGCGGGCTTGGTTGCTTGATGAGCCCTTTGTTGCGCTCGACGTCGATACGCAAAAGTTGCTGGAGCAATTGATTGCCAACGAGCTTCGCGCCGGAGCGATTGTGCTTTTGAGTTCGCATCAGAGCTTCAGTATTGCGTCGCCGCAGTTGACGGAGATTGCGCTGTGAGCTTCCGACAATCACTTCGAGATTGGGCAGTCAACATCGTCATTCCCGCGAAGGCGGGAATCCATGATGGCGTCAAAGTAAAGCTCGATTTGCAGTGTGGCGCTACATCAACGATGGATTCCCTCCTTCGAGGGAATGACGGGTTAGGCGGATCATCGGAGACGGCGCTGTGAGCCTTCGCCTCGCCGCATCCGCGGTCTTTCGTCGAGAGTTTCAACTCTTTGCGCGACGCAAGAGCGACTGGGCGAATCCGTTGATGTTCTTCGTCATCGTTTGTTCGCTGTTCCCGTTTGCAGTGGGCAGCGAAACGGAGCGACTGCGTGGCATAGGTGTCGGTGTGATTTTCGTGGGTGCATTGCTAGCGGCGCTTCTCACCTTGCCGCGATTGTTTGACGAAGATGCGAGAGATGGTTCGCTCGATCTGCTGCTCAACTCGAACGAGCCGCTTGCGATGTTGGTTTTGGCGCGAGTCGCGGCGTTATCCATCGGCATCGGCGCGCCGCTGATACTGGCAACACCGCTGTTTTCGTTGCTCTACGCGCTGCCCAGCGATGTGGCTTTGGTGCTCGCACTTGCCGTGGCGCTTGCTGTGCCTACCTTGCTGCTGGTCGGTGCGATTGCTGCGGCGCTTTTGGTCACGGCGCGCGGCGGCGCGATTTTGACGGCGGTTCTAGTGTTGCCGCTCACCATTCCCACACTCATCTTCGGCGCAGGCGCAGCATCAAAAGTGCTCTACGGGGAATCGCCATTCGCCGAGCTTTCGCTGCAAGCGGCGTATTTGTTGTTTGCTCTAGCATTAAGCCCGCTGGCCGCGTCGGCCGCACTCAAAATTAGTACCGACTGAGCAAGTTAAAGAACGTGGCGCGCACCGAACAACAATCCAATGATCGCTTCCAAGGCCGCTGGTTTTGGCGCTATGCGTCGCCCGCCGCGTTCTACCCGGTTGCGGGTCGGATTGAAAAAATTGGCTGGTTTCTTGCGATCACGCTTGCGATCATCGGCCTCTACATCGGATTTTTTCGCGCCCCGACGGACGCCCAACAAGGCGAGGTGTACCGGGTGATCTACATTCACGTCCCCGCCGCTTGGATGGCAATGATCATCTATTTGGCGATGGCGTTTTGGTCGGCCACCGGCCTCGTGCTCGGCACACGTTTGTCGTTCATGATGAGCCACGCGCTCGCGCCCACTGGGGCCATCATGGCAGTGATCGCCCTCTGGACGGGCGCGCTCTGGGGACGCCCCACATGGGGCACGTATTGGGTGTGGGACGCGCGGCTCACGTCCACCTTGATTTTGTTTTTCCTGTACGTGGGCTACATGGCGCTCGCCGCCTCGTTCGACGACAAGAAAAAAGGCGACCGAGCATCGGCGCTGATTGCACTCGTGGGTGCGGTCAATGTGCCGATCATCTACTTCAGCGTTAATTGGTGGAACACTTTGCACCAAGGCTCCTCGGTGCGCCCCGGCAGCTCGTCGATGGCGTCAATCATGCTCACCGCCATGCTGATCATGACATTCGCGTTTTGGGCGTATTGCGTGGCCGCTGCGATGCATCGATTACGCACGCAAATCATCGAGCGTGAATCCGGCGCGCAGTGGGTTAAGGAGCTGGTGAAATGATCTGGGAGAGCTGGAGCGCGTTTTGGGCTATGGGCGGACGCGGATTTTTCGTGTGGGGAAGCTACGGAGCGCTGCTGATTGCGATTCTTGCGGAACTGATTGTGCTTCGTGGGGCTCGAAAGAAGGCGCTTGAGTCAGTCGATGAATTCCCTCGATAGTCGCTGTATTTTTTGCCACAGATTTCACAGATGACACAGATTTCTTCGATGTGGCGCAACAGCCTGATCTGTGCAATCTGTGAAATCTGTGGCAAAAATTGAAGCGATTCGAAAAGCAGATATGACCCTCAAACAAAAACGTCTCGCGTTAATCCTCGGTGGCCTGATCCTTTTGGCGGGCGCGACTACGCTCGTGCTCACGGCGCTCAAAGACAACCTCGCGTTCTTTTTCACGCCGTCACAAATCAAAGCCAACGAAGCGCCGATCAATCGCACGTTTCGCATTGGCGGTATGGTCGAAACAGGCAGCGTGAAGCGCGATGGCGTTAACGTGAGCTTCAAGGTGACCGATACGGCACAGGTCGTTAACGTGACCTACACCGGTATCTTGCCCGATTTGTTTCGCGAAGGTAAAGGCGTGGTCGCGCAGGGCAAACTCGATACGAATGGCGTGTTTCGCGCAAAAGAAGTGCTCGCGAAACATGACGAAAACTATATGCCGCCCGAAGCCGCCAGCGCCGTTGAAAAAGCCAACAAAGCTCGCGAAGGTGCAACGAAAACGTTGAAGTATTAGGTTCCCTCTCCCGCAGGCGGGAGAGGGCTAGGGTGAGGGTGTGGCCGCGTGGAGAGATCGGCCAACAGGTAAGCTCGTTTCACCACACACCCTCATCCCCGACCCTTCTCCCGCTCGCAGGAGAAGGGAGCAAAAACCACATCGCGACAACACCATGAACAAACGCCTACTCATCCCCGCCGCGTTCCTTGTGCTTGCTGCCATCCTTTTTTGGGGCTTGTTTCGCGACCCGAAAGAAGTGCCGTCGCCACTGATCGGCAAGCCCGCACCCGCGTTCACTTTGACGCAGCTCGGCAATCCCAACGCCACCTTTTCGCCCGCCGACATGAAAGGCAAAGTCTGGCTCATGAACGTGTGGGCGAGCTGGTGTGCGAGCTGCAAAGAGGAGCATCCTGTGCTGCTCGATTTACAGAAAAGAGGCTTCGCGCCCATCGTTGGTTTCAATTACAAAGATCAACGCGCGGCGGGCTTAGACGTGCTCAAAAAAACCGGCGATCCGTTCGTCGTTTCGGCGTTTGATAGCGATGGCAAAGTGGGCTTGGATTGGGGCGTTTACGGCGCGCCAGAAACGTTTCTCATCGACGCCGAAGGCATCATTCGCGCCAAGCACGTGGGGCCGATCACGGCCGAAATCGTTGAGCAAAAGTTTGCGCCGTACTTCAATCAGACGCGCTAATTCTCGAACGCACCTTTGAACCTTATCTCGCGCGCCTTGACCTCCGCGAATCTGATCATCGGGTTGAACAGGTGCCCGCTGAAATGATCGCCTCGAACCAAACCGCCCCACCCGAGCACGATCAAACCTATCAAACCGAACGCGGGCATCTGATGAAACACCGCGACAGCCATGTCGCCATTCACAGCGTGCTCACAAAAGTTCCGTCCAATCCGCGCGCTCGACCAACCACTTGTCGTTCTCGAATCGCCAGCGCGTCATGAAATTCCAACTTTGCGCCCGTTCAGGAATCAAGCCCGCGCCGCCACCCGCAACAACGACCAATTTCGCCGTCGCCGAGTTGCCCGCAATCGTCAGCTCGCTGATCGAAACATTCATGTAAATGTTTGGATTGGTCAACAACACCGCCGCAATCGTTCGCCGCGCCTCATCGCGATTCATCCCGCCTGACACGCCGCGCGAAAAATCCGACGCGAGATAGCTCAGGAGCTTCGACGTGTCGCGCGCTTTGACGGCAGCTTCCATTTCTGCGATGGAAGTGCGAAGCGCTTTTTCGGGGTCGGTGCGGGCGCAAGCGGTGACGAGCAGCGCCAAAGCAGCGAGCAAAACGAGACCGACACGAGTTGAACAAAACTGCATCTGCGGATTATCTCTACGCCAAACCAAACGGGCAACGGCATTGATAAAGCGTACAGAAATCTGTATGATTTCGCAATGAAAACCACGCTCAATATCCAAGATCAATTGCTAGCGAATGCAAAGGCGGCCGCGGCTATGCAGCGCACCACGCTGACTCGTTTGATCGAAGAGGGCTTGGTGATGCGGCTCGCAGCCTCCATTGAAACAAAACCAAAGAAGCGTTTCGTACTGCCCGTCTTTGACGGTAAAAGCGGACTTGCAAAGGGTTTATCCGGCCTCTCGAACCGCGAACTCTACGATGCGATGGACGAATGACGCCCGACGTCAACGTGCTGGTTGCAGCTTCACGCGTGGATCATCCGCATCACGCGCCAGCTGCGAACTGGGTGAAGCAGGCTGTTTTTCAAGAGGAGTTCGCGCTCCTGCCGATGGTCGCAACCAGCTTTGTTCGGATCGTCACGAATCCGAAAATTTTCCCTCGCCCCACACCGCCAGATATCGCGCTCAGATTCATCAACACACTGCTCGATGCGACGGATCGTGCGCTCCTGCCACTCGCTGCCGAGTGGGAAACGTTCTGCGAGCTGATCGACGGCCGAGCGCTCAAAGCCAACTTAGTGACCGATGCCTGGATCGCAGCGGCGGTCATTGCGCAAGATGAGCATCTCGTCACCTTTGACCGTGACTTTAGAAAGCTGCTCAAGCGGTCTCAAGTGACGATCATCGCTGCGTAGGCTGGGTTGATAAACCCGGCTTTCGTGGCTTGAGTGAGCGCTGCTGCGTTTCGTAGCTCAACTCTAACTCGTTACTTGTACTACACTATGTACAAGTCAGTGTTCGCGAGAATCTCTCCCCATGCAGATCATCAATTTCTCCGATGCCCGCAGCAATCTAAAGGCACTGATTGATAGAGTCGTCGAGGACGCGGATTACACCGTCATCGCACGCCGCGACGCGCCCAACGCCGTGATCGTTTCGCAAGAGTATTTTGAAGCGATGATGGAGACCGTACACCTGCTCAAAGTGCCCGCAAATGCCGCGCACTTGCAAAAATCGATTGCACAGTATCGCCAAGGCAAAGCCAAGGTTCGTAAGCTCGCAACCATTGCGTAAGCGACCGACGGCTCATGACTCAATCGCAACGACAAGTCGCGTACACTAATGCCGCGTGGCAAGACTACGTGTGGTGGCAAACGCAGGACAAGAAAACTCGACGCCGTATTAACCAGCTGATCGAGGCCACATTGCGCGATCCATTCGACGGCATCGGCAAACCCGAAGCCCTTCGCGAAAACCTAAGTGGCTTTTGGTCGCGACGAATTGATGTTGCTAATCGATTGGTTTATGCGGTGGAAGACTCACAGGTTGTTGTGATTGCGTGTCGCTATCACTATTAAGTTCGTTCATCGACACGTGATTTCTCGTCGCTATCCCGAAGAGTAGGATGGGTTGATTAACCCAGCTTTCGTTGCGCGAATGAGAGCTGCTGGGTTTCGTGCCTCAATCCCGCCCACACAACTACACGTCGGACGTGCGGGCACGCACGAACATTTGCTGTATTTCCGGAGCTGCGTTCGAGCAAGTGATGGTCACTTGTGGGTGGGCACGCGCGTAGACGCGAAAAATTTCGTCTGCGAATGCTTGACCAATTTGCATCACTCCTGTGAAGTCAAGATCGACGAATTTGAAGCGGTCAAAGCGCAGAATCACGCGCTTTGCCTGTGAGCGAGAAACCAGATTTTCGTCGCCAATTCGCGCCATCCTCATCGGCACAATGGTTCGATCGAAAGAGAGCTCGTCAGGGGGCGCAAATTGGAAAAAGACGTCGTTACTCTTTCGAGTGGATTGTCTGTCGATTTCCATCGCGACCAAAGTTCCTTTCATCGCCAGTTCAGACTCAAACAGATAGTCAAATTTCTTTCCGGTCTGATGGCTGAAAATCAAGCCGTCTGCATAGATTGCGAAATCATCAAACATTCTGGAGGTAAAAAAGATTCCCTCGCCACTATGGTTCTTGGGGTCCGTGGTGAACTTGCCCTTCGCTAACTCAAGAAGAGACAGTCGCGGATCTGGAAGTCCGAGGGCGCTTTGGATTTTTCTGAATATCCCGACGCCATCGTCGTCGATCACGAACCTAACCGCCCGTTCGGTCAAATCTAGTTTCACCCAAAGCTGCTTGCCAGCTGAGTGGTCATTGGCGTTGTTGACCATCTCAGTGAAACCGTGATGGCAGATGCCTCGTACATTCGCCGGAAGATTTCCGACAAAGGGCTCAATCTTCTCGACCCAAAGCTGGTGTTCATCCAGTTTGTTCAGAGGCGCAAAAAAACTTATTGAAAACGTTGCTCCTAAGACGTAGGACTTGCGCGTGCTGCCAGACGCCGAGAGCTGCCCTTGCGCGCAAAGCTTCGCTAGCCAAATACTTGCCGTCCGGCGTGACACACGAAATTTCTCGGCCACCCAAACACCTGGGTTGGTATCGCCATGCGCCACACGTTCAGTGATCGCGAAACGGACGTCAGGTGTGAGGGCGCTGGGACGCATAAAAGGCGGATAATTTCCGAATTTCAACTCAATTCGGAAATTATAGCGCACCTATTCGGCAATAATTTGCGCCGCAGCCAATAGCAGAGGAAAACCGGACGCGACTACATACTTCTCCGATACTGCCCACCCACTTCAAACAGCGCGTCAGTAATCTGCCCAAGCGAACACACCTTCACCGCCTCCATCAACTCAGCAAACACGTTGCCACCACTCATCGCGGTTTGTTTGAGTTTGGTGATCGCGGCTTGTGACGAAGTGGCATGTTTCGCGTGAAACTCATTCAAGCGCTTCAACTGACTTTGTTTTTCTTCATCGGTAGAGCGAGCGAGTTCTAAAGTTTCTGCAACTGCGTCGCCATTGGGATTCCTGAAGGTGTTGACGCCGATGATCGGCAGTGTGCCGTCGTGTTTCAGCCATTCGTAGTGCATCGATTCTTCTTGAATCTTGCCGCGTTGATAGCCGGTTTCCATTGCGCCCAAAACTCCGCCGCGTTCTGAAATCGCCTCGAATTCTTTGATTACCGCTTCTTCGACCAGATCGGTGAGTTCGTCGATGATGAACGCGCCTTGATTCGGGTTTTCGTTTTTGGCGAGACCCCATTCGCGATTGATGATGAGTTGAATGGCCATCGCGCGACGAACGGATTCTTCGGTGGGCGTGGTGATCGCTTCATCAAACGCGTTGGTGTGCAGGCTGTTGCAGTTGTCGTACACGGCGATCAGCGCCTGCAGCGTGGTGCGGATGTCGTTGAACTGAATTTCCTGTGCGTGCAGGCTGCGACCGCTGGTTTGGATGTGATACTTGAGCTTTTGGCTGCGGTCATTCGCGCCGTATTTCTCGCGCATGGCGACGGCCCAGATGCGCCGCGCCACGCGGCCGAGCACGGTGTATTCCGGGTCCATACCGTTGCTAAAAAAGAACGACAAATTCTGCGCAAAATCGTCGATGTGCATGCCACGCGCCAAATACGCTTCAACGAATGTGAAGCCGTTTGAGAGCGTGAACGCGAGCTGCGAAATCGGATTCGCACCGGCCTCGGCGATGTGATAGCCGCTAATCGAAACTGAGTAGAAATTGCGCACTTTGTTTTGCACGAAGTATTGCGCGATGTCGCCCATGACCTTCAATGAAAACTCGGTCGAGAAGATGCAGGTGTTTTGTCCTTGGTCTTCTTTCAGGATGTCGGCTTGCACGGTGCCGCGCACGTTTTCTAACGTCCAGGCTTTGATTTTTGCGAGCTCGTCATCGGTCGGTTCGCGCTTGTTGTCCGCGCGGAATTTTGCGAGCTGTTGCTCAATCGCCGTGTTCATGAAGAACGCGAGAATTGTCGGCGCGGGGCCGTTGATCGTCATTGAAACGGACGTCGTCGGCGCGCACAAATCGAAGCCGTCGTAGAGCACTTTCATGTCATCGAGCGTGGCGATGCTCACGCCGCTGTTGCCGACCTTGCCGTAAATATCGGGGCGCACGGCGGGATCATTGCCATAGAGCGTGACGCTATCAAACGCCGTGGACAGGCGTTTCGCATCCATGCCTTCGCTGACTTTTTTGAAGCGCTTGTTAGTGCGAAACGCATCGCCCTCGCCTGCGAACATCCGAGTCGGGTCTTCGTTTTCACGCTTGAAGGCGAATACGCCCGCCGTGAACGGGAAGCTGCCGGGGACGTTTTCCTTCAACTGCCACTTGAGGATTTCGCCGTCGTCCTCGTAGCGTGGCAGCGCGACCTTTTTGATCTTGGTGCCGGAGAGGGACGTCGTGGTGAGTGCAGTACGAATTTCTTTGTCGCGAATTTTTACGACGTATTCATCTCCCGAGTAACTCGCGACGGTTTGCGGCCACATGTCCAATAACTTTCTGGCGCGCGGGTCGAGGGATTGGTTGCGGTCGGCAATGAGTTGATCGAGCGTTGCTGTGAACCCCTCTCCCGCCTGCGGGAGAGGGGTAGGGGTGAGGGTGCTGTCACGATTGAGAGCGCTCTCCGTTGAACCGCCACCCTCACCCCCGACCCCTCTCCCGCCTGCGGGAGAGGGGAGTAAGCCCAACATCCGCTTTGTTGCGGTGAGCTGCTGCCGCTCCCGAACGATTCGCGCCTGCGTCTCTGCCCAACGGTGATAGCCGCGCACGGTGTCGGCAATCTCTGCAAGGTAGCGAACGCGAGCCCCCGGCACAATGGCTTGCGTCTGTGACGAGGCTTTTGTGTTGACCAACAGCAGTGCGCCCGCTTTGACTTTCAATCCCTTCGCCACGAGCGCGGGCAACATCGCTTGATACAGCGCCGTCACGCCGTCATCTGCGAAACGCGAAGCCATCGTGCCAAATACTGGCATCGTTTCTGTGGCAACGCTCCACGCTTCCTTGTTTCGCTGCACTTGTTTTCGAACATCGCGCTGCGCATCTTGCGCGCCCTTGCGATCAAATTTATTGATCGCAATGAAATCCGCGAAGTCGAGCATGTCGATTTTTTCGAGCTGCGAGGCTGCGCCGAATTCGGGTGTCATCACGTAGAGCGACACATCAACATGCGGCACGATGGCCGCATCGCCCTGTCCAATGCCGGATGTTTCAACAAAGATCACATCGAAACCATGCACTTTGCAAGCGGCGATCACATCGGGCAGCGCTTTCGAAATCTCAGACCCGCCGGAATCACGCGTGGCGAGCGAGCGCATGTAGATGTTTTCATGATTG
>JAAFHR010000080.1 GCA_013298455.1 Betaproteobacteria bacterium
CTACATGGCGGAGGCCTACGCCAAGCTCACTGGAAAACCCGGCGTCTGCTTGGTCACTCGTGGCCCCGGCGCGACTAATGCGGCCATTGGCGTGCACACCGCACATCAAGATTCGTCGCCGATGGTTTTGCTGATCGGCCAAGTGGGCAATGATTTCGTCGAGCGAGAAGCGTTTCAAGAAATTGACTACCGGCGCATGTTTGGACCGATGGCGAAATGGGTCGCGCAAATCGATGATGCCTCGCGAGTGCCCGAATACATGGCGCACGCCTTTCAAACCGCCACCAGCGGGCGTCCGGGGCCGGTGGTGCTGGCGTTGCCAGAAGACATGCTCTCAGCGAGTGCAACGGTTGCTGATGCGCGTCGCTACTCGCCCGTTCGCGCAAGCCCGAGTGCTGCACAGATGCAAGCCGTTCATCAGATGATCGCGAGGGCTGAGCGACCCTTTGTGATCGTGGGTGGGCATGGTTGGACGCGCGATTCCGCTAAGGCACTCCGTGAGTTTTCAGAGGCGTTTTCGCTGCCCGTAGGCTGCGCGTTTCGCTTTCAAGACACGTTTGATAACGCCCGTCCCAACTACGCGGGCGACGTAGGCATCGGCATCAATCCAAAGCTCGCCGCAAGGATCAAAAACGCAGACGTGGTGCTCTGTATCGGCGCCCGTTTGGGTGAGATGACGACCTCGGGCTACACGCTCTTTGACGTGCCAGTGCCGAAGCAAACACTCATTCATGTGCACGGCGACCCGAATGAATTGGGGCGCGTGTATCAAGCCGATGTGATGATTTGCGCGGGGATCGCGGAGTTTTGCGCGATGCTGCCGACTAATGGAAATGATGTCAGTCGCGCTGCATTAAGTGACGTCGCGACCGAACTCGCCGCTTGGCAATCCGAACCGCCACTTTACAAAAATCGTAGCGAGCCCGCAAGACTCAATTTGTTCAACGTCGTTCAAACGATCAAAAAACTCGCGCCAAAAGATTCAATCATCACCAATGGCGCTGGCAACTTCGCGACTTGGGCACATCGCTTTTTTCCGTATTCGGGCATCGAGTATTGCGACAAATCACAGCTCGCCCCGACGAGCGGCGCCATGGGCTACGGCGTGCCCGCCGCGGTGATGGCGAGCATCGTTTCGCCCGAGCGCACGGTGCTCAATTTCGCTGGCGATGGGGACTTCATGATGACGTCACAAGAGCTCGCCACGGCCATGCAATACGGCGGCGCGCCGATTTGTATCGTGTTCAACAACGGCATGTACGGCACGATTCGGATGCACCAAGAGAAGCATTTTCCGCAGCGTGTGTACGGCACTCAACTCGCCAATCCGGATTTCGCGAAGTACTGTGAATCGTTTGGCGGCAAAGGTTTCACGGTGACGACGAATGCCGAGTTTGATTCCGCATTCGCTGCGGCACTCGCTCACACTCGAACCGCCAAAACGCCCGCGCTCATTGAGCTCAAAGTCGACCCGCAAGATTTAACGCCGGGCGCAACTTTGAATCAAATCAGCGCCGCAGCGAAGTAGCGAATCCCGTGTCATCCTGAGCAGAGCGAAGGATCAGTCTGCGCTGCAATCTTGAGCGCAGCTGCAAAAGCGAACGCGGTCGTGTGTTTCGCTCCGCTCAACGTGACAACCCGCTGTCGCGCCGCAAGTCTGAGCATTGGCGTCGTCCGACTCGCCGCTTCAGCCGCCGGATTCAGCGGCCGCTCGGGTTAGCTGGACTCCGAACAAACACAACAGCAAACGCAATCAACCAAAGCGCAAACGACGTCACTGCGATGGCAACTGGCACTGGTGTTGCAATGCCAACGGCGGGTAACACGAGCGCAAGTTGCAAGAGCGCTGAAACCAATCCAAACACACTGAGCCACAGCGGCAAGCTGCCGTTGCGGATCGCGCCAATCATCGCGAGGAGCAACCAGAGCCCGCCCAACAAGGCGACGCCCAGCAACTCCCCGATGCCGCCGCCGTAAGCGTTGATCGCCGAGAAAATCTGCACCGTGGTAGCCTGCACCGTCGCGTCGCCAGCCGCATGCGATTTGGCGAGCTCTGGCATGACCGTGAGCCAACGAAGAATACCGATCAACCGTGCAAGCGCAGAGAGCGCAGCAACGCCAATCACCGTGGCGGCGAGCGGTCCACGAAAGTCGCAGACACGCCACGCCACGATGACTGCCACGGGAAGTATGGCGAGCGAATACAGCGCATAAACGCCGTAGCCCAATGCGACCGCATCGGCCTTTGCGGCGATGGCCGCCAATTGCGTTGCCGCAGGATTCCG
The DNA here is from genome assembly GCA_013298455.1 of Betaproteobacteria bacterium. Classification (GTDB taxonomy): domain Bacteria; phylum Pseudomonadota; class Gammaproteobacteria; order Burkholderiales; family Casimicrobiaceae; genus Casimicrobium. Next base: position 2,286 of record JAAFHR010000080.1, read on the forward strand.
AAGTGAAGCGGGCCAGCCAATGGCGGGTCCGAGAATGCCTACGGGCGCAAACGCTAGTAGTGCAGTGAGCAACACGAGCGCGGCCAAAAGGTATCGATCACGGATGCTGAGTCCGACTGGGGTGAAACGGGAGTCGAGGAGGGGGTTCATAGAAGTCCTTGGCTTTTTGGTTAAGGGATTACTAAGTCAATTCAACAAAAGTGACGGATGAATGCGCTTGATTGCGGCCCGGAGCGCTTCATCCGTTGGGGTCTGTGGGGCGATGAGGTGCTGATGCTGTGGCGCGGTGATGAGCTGATGCGGTCGCTCCCAAAGATAGGAAAGCTCAGCAATCTCGCGCCACATCGGAATGGCAAATGACAGGCCACGAATGATTGGCCATGGCAGTTTTTTCAGGCGGTACGCCGCAGGGTGCAGACGGTGAATTGCATCAATCACGTCTTGCAATCGAAGACTGTGGCCGGGGAAATGGATCTGCTCAAAGCGGCTGAGTTGACCGCGCGTTTCGGCAGCATTGACAAAGGTTTCTGCAAGATCAGGGGCGTAGGCCCAAGCGTGCAATACATCGCTGCGCCCTGGCATGGTGACGACATTTTTGTGGAGCTGCTTGGCGATCACCAGATCAAACCAACTGCCGCTGTTGCACCCAAAAAAGTCACCGGCACGAACGATCAGACACTGCGTACCTGAAATCGCGGTCAACTCGATTTGCTCTTCCATCTCGATCCGAATTCGACCTTTGCGCGTGGTGGCGAGCTGCGCTGTCTCTGGCAACAATTGCGGCGGCATGTCGGCGCCGAAGTTGTAAACGTTGCCGGGGAAGATCAGCGTCGCGCCTTTCGCCTTTGTGACTGCGAGCGCGGCGTCGTTGAGCGGACGCGCCTCCTCAGACCAACGGGTGTACGGAGGGTTGCAAGCGTTGATGACAACGTCGATCGTTTCGGCCGAGACCTTCTTGAGTCCATCAAGAATTGCCACGGAATCGCGGGCATCGGCAGCCACGGTGTCCCTCGTATCGTTGGGTTGCAACGAGCGGACTTGGCGCATCACTCGCCAGCCACGGCGCCCAAACGCATCAACGAGCGCCGCGCCTAGGCGACCGCGAGCACCGAGGATGAGCACAGTTGAGTGGTGCGATTGATTCATGGTGTTGGCGCTTCTTTTTGTGCGCCATTGGCGCGATGTGATGATTTTTCGTGCATTTCGGAAATAAAGCTATTGCATAGTGTTAAATAGCAGGTATGCAAAAACAGATATCACAACCCGAAGCGCGGCCGCCCGCACCAGCGGCTTCAACGCTCGGTTTTGATTGGGCCTTGATGCCATCGTTTCTGGCGGTGCTTGATGCTGGAAGCCTTTTGGGGGCAGCAAAGCGGCTCGGGCAATCGCAGCCCACACTCGGGCGACATGTCGCATTGCTTGAGAGCCAATTGGGGGCAGCGCTCTTTGAGCGAACCGGGCGAGGCCTCACACCGACGGCGCTAGCGCAGCAAATCGCCGAGCATGCTCGCGGCATGCAAAGCTCCGCCGACGCGCTACAGCGCTCGCTGTCGCAAAGCAGCCAAGTGCTCAGCGGAACAGTGCGCGTTACAGCGAGCCAAACCGTGACGGCTTATCTGTTGCCGCCGATTCTCACTGTGATGCGTCGTGAGCTGCCGGAAATCCAGATTGAAGTGGTGTCAAGCAACGAGCTCAAAAATCTGCTTCGTCGCGAAGCCGATATTGCCGTTCGCATGGTGCGCCCCGATCAGGATAGCTTGATCGCAAGAAAGGTCGCGGCCATTGGGCTCGGCACCTACGCCCATACGAGTTATCTAAAGCGCTACGGTGCACCCGAGACTCCACGTGATTTGCTTTCACACGAACTCATCGGCTATGACGCGACAACGACCATCGTGCAAGGCTTTCGCGCAATGGGCGAAACGATCACTAAGGAGCAATTTGCGCTCCGATCCGACGATCACATCTTGCACTGGGAAGCGGTTCGCGCGGGATTCGGAATCGGTTTCATCTCGCACTACGTCGCAGCCATGGATCGGCGTGTGAAGCGAGTGCTGCCGTCTCTGAAAATTCCAGACCTGCCGGTTTGGCTCACTACGCACCGAGAGATTCACGGCAATCCAAGAATTCGGCGGGTGTATGACTTTCTCGCAGAGGGGGTCGCTGAGGCTTTATCGTAAGTCGCCGCGCTCATCGCGCTCCGTTATGCGAGCCATTCAACGAGTTTTTTGTATACGCGAGCATCGCTCAAAAGCCCCATGTGATTCATCTCGTAGCCGACCCATTGGCGAGTTTTCGGAAACTTCAGCACTCGAGCGGGATCGTCATGTTGTCCAAGCGCGCTGGGCACAGGCACTAAGCCATCTCCGAGCAATTGGTCTTTCCAATCGCGCTCGTTGCTGCCAGAGGTTGCGGCGATAGCATAGCACTTCACCGAGCGGGGCAGGGCGGTCGTGATCTGCGTTTTGGGATGCTGCCAATCGCTATCAATCACGTAGCCGTAACGCAAGTCCGTGATACCCACGCTACGAATTTTTCCAAGGCGTGCGAAAGGTTTGGCGTACGGCGTTGCGCCAAGAATTACGTCTACCCAGTGCCCACCGCGTTCGAGCGGCGCGCCGTGATGGGGTGTTCCGAGAAAGACAATTTTCTTGAGTTGTTTGACCCAGCTAAGACTCGCCGCTGCGCCCGCCTGCGCTGCACTGCGCGCGACGAGCCCACCCATGCTGTGAGCGAGGACGTTGATTTCTCTGATCGGATGCGGCCATTCATTGAGGAGCGCTTCAAGCTGTTCGCTCAGCATCTCGCCGTTTGCCGACACATGCAAACCGCTGTTGTAGCGAAGGTAGAGCGGCGTGTAGCCAAGCTCAGCCGCTAGCGCCTCGGCATGGTTGTGACCCTCACGTAACCATTGCCGATCATTCATGCACAGACCATGAATGACGATCAATAACTTGCCATTGCCTTTGGGCATGTTTGATAGCGATTTGCGATTCATCGCCAGCGGTTGACCCTCGCGACAAAAACTCATCGGAATTGCCAGTTCGTTGCCGGTGGCGACCAAGTAATCGCCAAGCACGCCATTGAGCGCCGAGACAACCGCGTCACGCTCGAACGACGAGCCGCGGTTTGCAAGCGTTGTCGGGAGTGCAGAGAGTGCAACATCTAGGCTCGTTGCAACAAGCTTTGTCGTGCCCCGAACGGCTTTGTAGACGAACCCGGTGATGCCGCTCGTGCGATCCTTTTGCGCCGCATCGGCCATGCCGAAAGGCCGCGCGATCGTCGCGTGCATTGCCTCGACCAAATCGGTGATGCCGCCCGTGGCTTGAGTGGCTAAGCGGGCAAAGGCACGCAGATCGGCGGGCTGGAGATGGGTGCTCTTCTTCATCATAAATTGAGTCTAAAAGCGTGCGCTGGAGTAAGTACCCCAAACCACCCCGATGGCCAACCTGAGAAAATATTGGGATGCAAGTCCCTCAAACCTCTCCTTGGCGATTCACCACAGCTCCGATGATGGATTGGAGCGATCGTCACTGCCGTTACCTGTTTCGATTGCTTGCGCCGCATGCGCGGCTCTACACCGAAATGGTCACCACGGGCCCGCTGATTTATGGCGGCGAAGAGCAGCATCGGCGTCATCTGGAGTTCAGCCGCGAGGAGCATCCGGTGGCGCTACAACTCGGTGGCAGCGAGCGCGATGATTTGGCGTGCGCCGCAAAAATCGGCGCGGCATGGGGCTACGATGAAATCAACTTGAATTGCGGCTGCCCGAGTGAACGGGTGCAGCGCGGTGCGTTTGGCGCATGCCTGATGGCTGAGCCGGGATTGGTCGCCGATTGCGTAAAAGCCATGGTGGATGCGGTTCCAACCCACATCCCCGTTACCGTGAAGCATCGGATTGGTTTGGATTACAACGAAAGCTACGATTTCGTTCGTGATTTTGTGGGTATCGTTTCTGAAGCTGGATGCAACGTGTTTATTGCGCACGCCAGAAACGCTGTGCTCAAGGGACTTTCTCCGAAAGAAAATCGCGAAGTGCCGCCGCTTCGCTACGACGTGGTGTCGCAATTGGCGCGCGATTTTCCAAAACTCACCTTTGTGCTCAACGGCGGTTTGATCAACGCATCCCAGTGCATGGAAGCGCTGGCTGGCGATCATGCTCCGCAGGGCGTCATGCTGGGCCGCGCTGCCTATCACGACAGCTACTGCCTTACACAAGTAGAAAACGTGTTGTTCGGCACGCCCATCCCTTCGCGCGAAGCGATCATCGAGCAGATGATCGACTACACCGCACGCGAAATTGCCGCGACAAAACATCGCTCGCACCCAGTCCGAGTTCGTGATGTGGCGCGCCACACCTTGGGACTTTTCTCCGCGCAAGTCGGCGGCAAAGCCTTTCGCCGTATGCTCTCTGACCCGATCTTGCTCGCGCAAAACGATCCCGAACTGTTTCGCCGGGCGCTGCCGTATCAAAGTCAATACGACGATCATCGGCAGCCGTTTTTGGATGCGATGGCGGGGTAGCGTTGTCCACGCGTTGATGCATGTTCGCGTGAATTTTTCGCGCGCGTACTAGTTTTCTTCGTTGTTGTTTCGCCCGGCAGAGGGCGATTCGATCAGTTTCGCGTTTTTTGTGTTCCGAGTTGCGCACGCGAGTTCTTTTGCGCATTATTTGACATGGGAATATTTCCCATTTAACATTCGAGCCTGAAACGGTGTTTTGCATTGAAACGCGAAATTCATCACACCGTCTTTCCCGAATGACTTCAATCAGGAGCTCAAAATGAAATCGCCGAAATTTGCCATGCCCATTGCGTGCCTGCTGCTAACTGCGACCTTGATCGGCTGCGGTAGTGATGATGCGAATGACCCTGCGCCGCCCATACAGCCGCCCGGCGCGGTGATCGGGCCGGTAAGTGCAGCCAACCCGCTCACGGTGAGCGGCATGGTGATTGATCGAGGCACCTTCGCGTTCAGTGTTGAAGATGACGACGATGACCGGCGCGGGATTCAACCCGGCATGATTGCTCGTGTCGAGGGCGCGCTGGGCGCGGGCGATGCGTCAATCCGTGCGACGAAAACGATGTTGAGTCGAGCTGAGCTTCGCGGACCGATCACCAGCTTGAACGGTGACGGCACCTATTCCGTGATGGGCGTCGCGGTGCTCATTACGCCGCAAACGGTGCTTGAAGGGCCGATTCCCGCCAAGCCCGCTACGGTGGGCGATATGGTGCAAGTGCACGGCTATCCCTACTTCACAGGCGGCGCGACTGGGGAGAGCCGATTGGTGGCGACTCGGATCCAGTGGCGCGGCAACAATGCGATTTACAAAACGGTTGTCACGCTCGGGCTCACCGCGTCGACCACACCTTGTCCGACCTGTCCGATTGCGGGCGTACAACTCCGACTTCCGAGCCTCACGATAAACGTGCCTCCGTCTGCGTTGCGAGGCGTGAACTTCCCGATTTCGGCAGGAACGATGTTGCGAGTTCGCGCGGCTGCTCCAGTCAACGGCATCGCGACGGCCACTGAGGTGAGTAATTTCGTCACCGATCCGCTGCTCGCTGATGCCCGAACGACGCTCCGGGGCATTTTGTTGACGTCCGCCGCAGATGACTTTCGGCTCGGCGGTTACACGCTCCGGATCAGCGCGCAAACGACCATCACAGGCGGCACGCGAAGCGAATTGGTGAACGCCCGATTTGTTGAAGTGCGCGGCATTTATCGTAGTGGGGCGATTGAGGTAGGCTCGATTCGTTTGCTGTGATGCCAACTCGCAAACACAAGGCGAATTTCGAAATGCACGGAATGGGAAGATTTCCCTTCGGGTAGTATCTTCGGCATGAGTTCATCCACGACATCCCTAGGGTCGCGGGAGGTTGCGTCGGTGGTTTCCCGCACAGCCGCCTACCGCGCGTTCGGCCGTTTGCTTTTACCTATGGTTCGGTTGGCGCTGAAAGCTGGCCTGAAAAGCGCTGATCTGCAAGAGGCCTTGAGAGATGCGCTGATCCGCACCGCTCGCGAGCAGATGCCCAACGCTAACGTCAGCCAACTGTCGGTGGCTACGGGTGTCCATCGCAAGGACATTTCGCGTCGCGTTGCCGCCGATGAAGCAGACCGTGCGAACGACCCTTCTGCTCGTTCGATCAGGTCGCTGCCGTCCGACGAGCGCTCCATGGCATCGCAGGTGTTTTTCAGCTGGCTCGAGCGTGTGGATCGTCGCCCGGAACTAGTGAGTCTGCCCGTCTTGGCGGACGACACGCGGCAGATGAGCTTTACCCGAGTCTCGCGCGAGGCAATTTCAGATGTACATCCTCGCTCGATTCTTGATGAGTTGTTGCGGCTTGGGGTTGTCGAGGAACAAGACGGAGTCGTGAGTTTGTTAGCGGGCGGATTTGTTCCCACAGGTGCGACTGACGATAAGTTAGACATCATGATCGACAACGCGTTTGCGATGGTCGGCACCGGTGTCGACAATGTGTTGCAGACTCGCGCCCCGATGCTTGAGCAAGCCATCTGGGGCGAGCGAGTGAGCGCGGCATCCTGCGAGGCGCTTGATCGAGTCGCTCGCGACGCATGGACGAGCACACACAAGTCGCTCTATCAATCGCTGCTCGACACGCCGGAAGCCGCGCCCAGCGAACGCGCCTACCGAATTCGCATTGGCATGTACGCCTACGCCGAGCCGATGCCAATCCAAGCAAACGCTGAATTGCCCAGCGGCAAATCAACACCATGATAGAGACCCTATGTTGAATCGACTTCTCAAGGTAACAAGCGCGATAGTGCTTGCGATTTCGCTTACAAGTTGTGGCGAGGATCAAGTGGCCGTACTCCCCGGCGGCGGTGGCAGCGGCACCGTGCCGCCTATGAATCTCGTCGCGTTCGGACCGTTGCAGACGGTCAATCCATTGTTGCTCAACGATTTGTCATTTGCTTCGACCGATACCGCGATCACTGTCGCCGATGCCGATGATTCCGGACGGGGCGCACAGCCCGGCATGGTGGCGCGTGTGGCTAGCGTGTCGGTGGGACAGTTTGGGCCCTACCGAGCCAGCGCGCTCTCGATCAACGCCGAGCTTCGCGGCGCGGTGACTCGTGCGGCGGCATCAGGCGTAGGTTTTGCGGTGATGGGGGTTGAGGTGATCGTGAATGATCAAACGATCATCGATGCGACGGCGCAACCGCTGCAACCCAACGTCGGCGATCTACTGCAAGTTCACGGATTGCCCACGGTCGTCGGAGCAGAACGGCGCAGCGCGATCATCGCAACGCGGATCAGCCGACGCAGTAACGACAACATCTACAAATTCGTCGGCGAAGTGAGCTACGTGCCATGCGCAACGTGTGCTGCGGCTCAACCAACGCTCAAGGTCGGTGGCCTGCAAGTGACCGCGTCAGCGACCGCGGCACCAGGGCAGCCGTTTCCGCCGCCAGAGGGCAGCTTGGTGCGCGTTGTCGCAGCGGCTGCGCCTACGTTGGGGCGCGTTGACGCGAACAGGATTGAGCAGTATGCGCCACTGTTCACAGTTGACGACTCGGTCAGTATGCGCGGCGCAATCGCAAAACGAAGTGGCGAATCGCTCACAGTAAACGGCGTGACCACTACGCTCACGCCGTCCACGCAATTCGTGGGCGGCTCGGCGGCTGAACTGGTGATCGGCAAGTTTGTGCAAGTCGAGGGGAAATACACGGCGCAAGGCATTTCGGCTCAGACGGTGCGCGTGTTGCCGTAGAGCAAGACCTCTGCACAACTCAAAATTCCGTCATTCCCGCGAAGGCGGGAACCCATCGTCGATGAAGAGCAATCTTCTAAGTGATTGATTTTGCTCAATTCACCATGGATTCCCGCCTGCGCGGGAATGACGAGCTGGGTCGGATTCGCGCTCATCCCTCAGTTGTGCAGAGGTCTCAGAGCGGCAATCGTAAATGAGTTTTATGCTGCTTAACCAATTTTAATAAGGGCTTCAAAGACTTTTTATAGTTTTTCAAAAACGCGACTAATTGATCGAAAGGCCATAGAAAATATCGCTTAGAAAGCATATGCTAGGCTTCGCAAGGTCTGCGCCTCCTATAATTTGCGCTAGCGTGTAACTGGCGTAAGCAGCGCGCAAATTTCTCGCAAATTTGCGGCGTTGACAGAGGGAGCCACCCTCAGGAAGCACGCCATCGAGCCGCGCGTTCTGCGCGCTCGACATCCGCCGTCCGCCTGGGCCTGTGTCACGGAGCGTTCACTCTGTGATGCACAACATTCGTTTGAAAAGGACACGCCCATGAACGCTCGCCCCGAATTTTTTGTCTCCTCGCTCGCGCAGGTTGATCCCGAGATTTTTGCGGTTCAACAGCGCGAAAATCAGCGCCAAGAAGACCACATCGAACTCATCGCTTCGGAAAATTACGCTTCAAAAGCCGTGATGGAAGCGCAAGGTTCGCAGCTCACCAACAAATACGCCGAAGGCTATCCCGGCCGTCGCTACTAC
>JAAFHR010000081.1 GCA_013298455.1 Betaproteobacteria bacterium
CGCCGCTGCAATGGCGCCGCGCAGCGCGTCGAGCCCCGCGCCTGTTTTGGCGGATACAACTTGTAGGAGCGGTTCCACCGCGATTTCCTGCGTGACCGGAGATCGCGGTGGAACCGCTCCTGCAGGCAGTAAATCGACTTTGTTCTGAACGATGATTCGACGCAGCGAAGGCGGCAATTCGGCCGCCAATGTGGCCACGGATTGCGCAACATTCGTGTCCGTTGCGTCCACGATGAGTAGCGCTAGATCGGCGTCTCGAATCGCAGCGCGGGTGCGCTCGATGCCGATGCGTTCAACTTCGTCCGTTGTGTCGCGAAGCCCTGCGGTATCGATGATTTCGACGGGAAGTCCGTCGAGGCTGATGCGGCTTCGGACGGTGTCTCGCGTGGTGCCTGCAATTGGTGTGACGATGGCGATATCGTCGCCCGCTAACGCGTTGAGCAGGCTCGATTTGCCGACGTTCGGAGCGCCCGCTAGAACGATTCGTACGCCGTCGTGGAGCAGTTGCCCTTGCGCGGCTTGCGCGATCACCGCTTTGAGCGCGGCTCGGGTTTCGGCGAGCTGTGCCGTGGCACGTTCTTGCTCGATGAATTCAACGTCTTCTTCGGGGAAATCGAGCGTTGCTTCGACAAACATCCGAAGGCGAATCAATCGGTCTTGTAGCGCAATGATTCGCTTAGAAAATTCACCCGTCAACGAGCGCACAGCGGCTCGGGCGGCGCTTTCGGTCGCAGCATCGATCACATCGGTCACCGCTTCGGCCTGCGCTAAATCGAGTTTGCCGTTTAGGTACGCCCGCTTGGTGAATTCACCGGGTTCGGCGTGAACTGCGCCGAGCTCGATGCAGCGCCGCACCACGGCTTGCAGCACCATCGGCGAGCCGTGAGCCTGCAGCTCCAACACGTCTTCGCCGGTGAAAGACGCTGGCGCTTTGAAGTAGATCGCGATGCCGTCGTCAAGCGGCACGCCTTGCGAATCCAAAAAGCGCGCGTGCGTTGCGATTCGTGGGGTCAGCGTTTTTCCCGTGAGCGCAGCCGAGATGGCTCCGAGCGATTTCCCCGACACTCGCACGATCCCGACGCCTCCCCGACCGGGCGGAGTGGCGATGGCAACGATGGTGTGGGGACTCAAATGCATGACTGCGGCAAGGCTCCGATTTTGAAAAGCACTCTGCACAACTCCAGTTTCCGTCATTCCCGCGAAGGCGGGAATCTATGGTCGATGAAGAGCCGTGTTCCAAATGATTGATTTTGGTCAATTCACCGTGGATTCCCGCCTTCGCGGGAATGACAACACGGGGCGATCTTCCAGCGGTTTGATAGTTGCGCGGAGCTCTCTTGAAGTGGGTAGGCTGGGTCGACAAACCCCGCTTCGTTGCACCCTCGGAAGCGTCGGGTTTCGGGCACTAACTCAGCCTACCGCTTGGACTATTCCCTCTCCCGTGTGTGGGTGAGGGGCTTCCATGGCGTTAACGCTTCGCCAATGCTTTGGCCGCTTCTTGCTCTTTTTCCATCACGCGGTTGATGTTCCATTGCTGCGCGATTTGCAGAATGTTTGACACCGTCCAATAGAGCACCAAGCCCGCAGGGAAGAAGATAAACATGACCGCAAACGCGACGGGCATGTATTGCAAAATCTTTTGCTGCATCGGGTCCATGCCCGGTGCGGGCGGTTGCAATTTTGATTGCAAGAATGCGGTAATCGCATAGAGCACGGGCAACACGAAAATCGGATCGGGAGCAGAGAGGTCCTTGATCCATAGCACCCATGGCGCATGACGCAATTCAACGGCTGCGATCAACACCCAATACAGCGCGATGAACACAGGAATCTGCACGAGAATCGGAAAGCAGCCACCGAGCGGATTGATCTTTTCCTTTTTGTAGAGCTCCATCATCGCTTGATTGAGCTTGACCTTGTCGCCGGCGTAGCGCTCTTGCAACTCTTTCAATTTCGGCGCGGCAAGCTTCATCTTGCCCATGCTGCGGCCGGCCGCGTGATTGAGCGGGTAGAACGCGGCTTTAATCAAAATCGTCAAGAGCACAATTGCCCAGCCCCAGTTGCCCACGAGCGCGTGGAACCATTTGAGCAACCAAAACATTGGTGCCGCGAGGAAGCTAAAGATGCCGTAGTCAACTACGATGTCAAGGCCGGGCGCTGCGGCTTTGAGCATGTCTTGCTCTTGCGGCCCGGTTAGCAATGGCATCGAAATTTTCGTTGTTGCGCCCGCCGCAACTGGGCCTGTCAAAAGCTTCGTTCCGGCAAGGTAGGCGTCGCCAGATTCCTTGGCGGTGTAGTACTCGCGCTTAACGCCTGCTTTGGGCAACCAAGCGTTTACAAAATAATGCTCAACGGTCGCCACCCAACCATCGGTTGCCTCGGTCGGATGCAGATTCTTTTTGCCTTTTTCGATGTCTTTGAAATCGATCTTTTTGTACTTGTCTTTCTCTGTGTATACCGCCGGGCCGTGAAAAATGCCCACCATCGCATTACTCTCACCCGTGACTTTGCTATCACGGTAGAACTGGAAATACGCCGTTGGATTGATTTCAGCCGCGCTGCCATTGGTGATTTCGTGAGTGACGTCAACGACGTAGCTGTCGCGCTTAAACGTGTAGACCAAATCGCTCTTGCCACCGCCTGCGATGGGGGCAGACAAACGTACCTCCAACGTGGCTGCCGAGCCCATGTCGGTGTTGGTCGAAACTTTGCTGTAAACCGTGTTGTGGTTCGGCAAACCAGCGCCGATCAAGCCCGTTTGCGCCATGTGCACGCGGTCTTTGCTCTTCATCATCGTGAGATACGGCTTGGTCTTATCCGCGCCGTCACGATGCTCTTTGAGCGCTACTTCCTCGATCACGCCACCGACGGTGTTGATTCGGAAATCAGCTTGATCGGTTTTGACGGTGAAGACTTCGCCCACTGCGCTGCCCGCGCTGCTCGCGGGCACAGCGCCAGCTGCCGGCGCTGCTGCGGCCGCACCGGTGGTCGCTGCCGCAGCAGGAACGCCGCCTGCGGCGCTCGCCGGGGCATCAGCCTTTTTGTCGGCAGGCGCTGTGATCGCTGCGGGCGGTTTTGGTGGAGCGTTTTCTTTCTGCCAGGCCTGAAACAGGAATACGCCCGACATGGAAAAAATAACGAAGAGGATGACGCGTTGAAAGTCCATAAAGTCGTTAGCTAGATTTCGCTTGAAGTTGAGCTGCGCGAGCGGCTTTATTTTGGTGAAGAAGAAAGTCGTTGATGTGACTTAGGCGGCACCGGATCGAGCCCGCCTTCGTGCCACGGATGGCATTTGCAGATGCGTGCTGCGCCGTACGCTGCGCCCTTGATGACGCCGTGTAGCGCAATGGCCTCGGCGGTGTATTCCGAGCAGCTTGGAAAAAATCGGCAACGCTGGCCGAGCATCGGGCGAACGGTGTACTGGTAGGCTTTGATGAGCCCGAGCGCGCCGGTTTGCGCCACGTTCGTCCAGGCGGATTTCACGGGGTCACCACAGATGCGGGGCGCGGCTGTTGCGAGCGCCGCTTCGAGACATCGCGATCCAAGGCTGCCGTCCACTCGCCAATCACGGCGGGCACGTCAGCGAGCTTGACTACGCTACTTAATCGAACGACGTATTGCTGCGTTGGTAAAACCGCCTGCCGCACGCGAAATTGCTCGCGCAAACGGCGTTTAATCGCGTTGCGAAGCACCGAGGTGCGAGCATTTTTCTTTCCGATCATGAGCCCGAGTTGGGGACGATTGGGTGGCGCTCCAGTGGCGCGCGGCGGATTTGCAGCGCTGCCGCCTAGCGCCTTGCTCCCGGTGGCAGCACTCTGAGCGACTGCGTTGGCGTCGCGCCGATACACCCACAGAAATCGGCCGCGCTGCGCACGTGTTTTCATCGCACGCAAAAAGTCGTCCGGCTGCAACAGCCGGGCTTCGCGCGGAAACTCGGCGCCCGTGATCACGGGAATCGCGGCCGACAGCCGTTACTGCAACTAAGCCGACAGAACCTTGCGGCCCTTCGAGCGGCGACCATTGATGATGCCGCGACCGGCTTTGGTGGCCATGCGAGCACGGAAGCCGTGGTTGCGCTTACGACGGATAACGGAGGGTTGAAATGTACGTTTCATAATTCTTCAGGTGCGATTTCCGCGCCGAACGCCCGAATCTTGCATTCGTCGCCACGGTCACTACGCAAAGTTTGGGTGAAAGAATCCGCGAGAAATCGCAGAAAAGCCTTGAATTATAACTGTTTTCCTGCCGTTTTCGGTTGAATGAGCCCCAGCGTCAACGCAGTGCCGGCCAACACGATGAACCCGCCCATCCACATCGGCACGGTGACCGCTTCGCCCAAAAATAGTGCGCCAAACGCCGCAGCAAACAGCGGAATCAGAAACGTTACGGTCGAAGCCTTTTGACCGCCCAAGCGTGCGATCAACCTGAAATAAAGGATAAGCGCGAAAGCGGTCGCTAACACCGCGAGCAGAATTGCCGCCCCCCAAGCCTTGAGTGACGGCATCGTTTGCGGCCAAAAGTAGATTGCAAAAGGCAAAAGCATCACCGCACCCGCCGCCTGGCTGCCTGCCGCGATGCCAATTGGCGACAAGCTCGCCAGATTTTTCTTGGTGAAATGTGTTGAAAAGCCGTAGGAAAGCGTTGCCAACAGTCCCGCAGCAATCGCCAAACCCGATCCGCCTGGCTTGAAATCGACCTTGCCCCACGTCAAAACGACCATGCCCAAGACGCCCAGCGCCAGACCAAGCCATTGCAAACGCGTCAGCTTCGCGCTGAGCCACAACATGCCAACCAGAGCCGCCCACAAAGGCGTTGACGCGTTGATGAGCGCAGTGAAACCGGCGGTTAACGAGATCGCTGCATAGGCAAGTAGCGTAAACGGCGCAAACGCGTTGACGAACCCAACCACCGCCAACGACCGAGCATGTGCGGTCAACGGGGCAACGCCCTCACGCATCAAGAAAAGCGGCAACAGACAACACGCTGCGATACCGGTGCGCAAGCCAATCAGCGCAAACGCCCCAAACTCCGGCGCTCCAACGCGCATGAAGAGAAACGACGCGCCCCATATCGCCGAGAGCAAAATGAAGTCGATGGCATCGGTCGTTTTCAAAACGCGATGCCTTCAAGCCTCAATAGAAACTCCTTTTTGTCCAAACCGCCCGCATAGCCCGTTAGTTTCCCGCTCGAGCCAATCACCCGATGGCACGGGATCACGATGCCAATCGGGTTTCTGCCGTTGGCCGCCCCAACGGCGCGCACCGCTTTTGGATTGCCAATCATCTCGGCTTGTTGGCCGTAGGTGCGCGTTTCGCCGAACGGCACTTTGGTGAGCGCGAGCCACACCGCTTTTTGAAAATCCGTGCCCTCTGGGGCGAGTGGCACTGAAAAACTTTTGCGCTTGCCGTCAAAGTATTCGCTCAGTTGTTGCCGCAGTTGCAGAAAAACGGCGAGCTTGGACGAGTCAATCCACGCTTCATTTTGAACGGGTTCATGTTTAGCGCCGAGCATGTGCAGCGTGGTGATCGCATCATTTTTTGCGAGCGCGAGCAGTGTGCCGACGGGTGAATCGAAGTGTGTTGAGAAGGTCGTCATTTCGTCGTCTCCAAACTGTTCCAAAGATGCAGCACGGCGTAGCTCCGCCACGGTTGCCACTGAAGCGCGATCGTATCGGCATCGCGCTGCCCGGCCTTGGTTTTGGGTAAGTTCATCGCGTTCAAAATCGCCACGTCTTGCGGCGGAAACGCATCGGGCCACGAGAGCGCCCGCATCGCGATGTAGTGCGCCGTCCACGGGCCGATGCCCTTGATGGTTTGCAGCGCCGTGATCGTGTTTTCAACGGCAGCGCTCGCCGACAAATCGAGCTCGCCCGATGCCACATTGCTTGCGATTGCAATGATCGCATTGGCGCGCGCCGACACAATGCCGAGGCTCGCGATGTCGTCTTGCGTCAGCGCTGCAACCTTGGCGGGCGTAGGAAAAGCGTTGCTCAAATCATCAAACGGCGGCGCATCATCCAGCGAAATCTTTTCGCCAAACGCTTTGACGAATCGAATGGCCAACGTGCGCGCCGCTTTCACTGTGACCTGTTGCCCGAGCACCGCACGCACTGCCAGCTCAAAGCCATCAAACGCGCCGGGCAGTCGCAATCCTTTGTTTTGCTTGGCGAGCGAGCCGAGTGCATCACTGATTTCCACTGGATCCGCGTGCAGATCAAAGACCCGTTTGATTGTTGCCAATACCTGCGGCAATACTTTCGCGAACGCTGGCGACACGCTGACTTCAAGCGCGTGTTTCCGCGCCAAATGACGCACGCGAAGCCACGACACGACATCGGGCAATTGATCTCGACGAATCCGCAGACTGCGGCGGTATTCATCGCCCGAAATCGCCTCAACGTTCGGAATCGCACGCTTCTCAAGAAACGCCAAAATCCCCGCCCAATCGTACGGCGGGCGATAGGTCAAAAAGAACGTGAAGAACTTCGCCGTATCGGGTGCGTTAGCTTGGTCGATTTTGCGCAATCTCGTCGGCGCGAAACCGTAGCGCTCTGCAAACAGCGTGTTCATCCGCCGCACGCTCGAAAAACCGCTCGCAAACGCCACATCGGTCACACTCATCGCCGTGTCAGTCATCAATCGCTTGGCGAGCAACAATCGCTGCGTTTGCGCAAATTGAATTGGCGACACACCAAACTCATCGGCAAAAATGCGGCGTAGATGTCGATCCGTTACGCCGACTCGATCTGCCAGCGCGACCAAGTCCAGTTCGTTGGCAACGCCGTCCTCAATCATCCGAGCGGCAGCGCGAGCCAGCTTCGCCGAAGCCTCAGTCGCGGCAAACCCCGGCGCTAACTCCGGTCGACACTTCAAACAAGGCCGAAACCCCGCCACCTCTGCCGCCGCCGCACTCGGATGAAAGGTGCAGTTTTTCAAAAGCGGAATCCGCACCCGACAAATCGGACGACAGTAAATCTTGGTCGACGTCACGCCCACAAAAAATCGCCCGTCAAAGCGAGTGTCGTGCGCTTTCATGGCGGCGTAGCAGGCAGCGGAATTCAAATCCATAGCGCACAGTTTAGTCCGCGGGTGCTTTCAGCGTTCGCCGTTTTCGGACATCAACATGACTGTTCCGTTTGGTTCCAATTGGCTTCAAACTGATGCGTTGGCGATAATTGACTCATGAAAACCTACCAAGTCGGCGGCAGCGTGCGAGACAAGCTTTTGGGCTTGCCCTCGGTTGATCGCGACTATGTGGTCGTTGGGGCGACGCCTGTGCAGATGATCGACGCGGGGTTTATGGCCGTGGGTAAAGACTTTCCGGTGTTTTTGCATCCAACGACCAAAGAGGAATACGCGCTTGCTCGCACGGAGCGAAAGAGCGGCCGTGGCTACACGGGTTTCACCTTTCACACGTCACCCGATGTGACGTTAGAAGCGGATTTGGCGCGCCGGGATTTGACGATTAATGCCATGGCGCTGGATGATTCGGGCGCGTTGATTGATCCCTACGGCGGGCAACGCGATCTGGCTTCGAAAACGCTTCGTCATGTGAGCGATGCGTTTGCGGAGGATCCGCTTCGGGTGCTGCGGCTCGCTCGGTTCGCTGCGCGGTTTACGGAGTTTCAGGTTGCGCCGGAAACGATAGCGCTGTGCAAACGACTCGTGGATGAGGGCGAAATTGCGGAGCTCGTGGCAGAGCGCGTGTGGCAAGAGCTCTCACGCGGTTTGATGGAGGCGAAGCCGTCACGGATGTTTGAAGTGCTTCGCGAATGCGGTGCGTTGGCGGTACTCGCGCAAGAACTCAATCGTTTGTGGGGCATTCCACAGCCTGAAAAGTGGCATCCTGAAATCGACACTGGCATTCACATCATGCAAGTGATTGATTACGCCGCAAACAAAGGCTGGCCGTTGGCAACGCGCTTCGCGGCGCTCACGCATGATTTGGGAAAAGGTGATTCACCTGCAGCAACGTGGCCTGCGCACCACGGGCATGAGGCGCAAAGTGTTGTGCATATCGAAGCGATGTCGGCGCGTTGGCGAGTGCAGCGCGATGTGGCAGAGCTCGCGCGAGTGGTCGCGGCGGAGCATGGTAATTTGGGGAAGCTCTCAGCGATGCGCCCCGCCACGGCGCATGATGTTTTGATGCGCTGTGATGCGATTCGTCGGCCAGACCGATTCGTGCAGATTTTGGATGCGTGCGAGGCGGATAAGTCGTCGCGTCGTGCCGTGGGATTGCCTGAGAGCGCTGGGCCGGCGTACGTTGAGCGAGACGTCGCAATGAGCACGTTGCTGGCGATGCAGTTGGTGGATGCGGGTGCGGTGGCGAAAGCGCATGCCGATCAACCAGCTCGAATCGCCGATGCAGTGCGAGAAGCTCGAATCGAGGCGATTCGGCAGATGCGGACAGGGCTGTAGGAGCGGCTTGCCGCGAATCGGCGCTAACGACGCACCGAGTTGTGTTGCGGAGCGTTCGCGGCGAGCCGCTCCTACAACTTTATTTGCTCACCAACAAATTACTGGCTACACGCTTAAACAGCGCCGAATCATCACGCGTCAAATCATCGATGATGGTGAAGTGATTTCGCCCCGCGATCACCCATTCAGACACGCCATTCCAAGCGCCACAAATCAACGCGCTCTGTCGTAAAAACTCCTCCAGTTCATCGCCACCAACCGCTGAAAGAAACGGGCATTGCACGATCGGTGTGCGATAGGCTGGACTCATTTCGAGCGCTTCAGCGTTCGTTAACTTCAGTGCATCGTTCAGGTAAATCGGCACTAGCGGCTCTAAATCAAACAAGCCGCTAATTGACGTGACCGAGGTGAATGGCGTGGCGGGCATGCCATGCAAAGTCCAATCGAGCGTCATGCACCAGGCTGCCAAATGACCACCTGCGGAATGTCCGGAAACGGCTAGTTGGTCGTGGTTTACGTTGAGCGCTGCGGCATGCGTCCACACGTGAGCAATCGCCGCTTCGATTTCAGACGCGATTCCGCGAATCGTGGTTTGCGGGCAGAGCGTGTAGCCGATGACCGAGACGGCAATGCCGTGCGCGTTGAACGGTTTCGCGATGACGCTCCAGTCGTCTTTGCAAAGCCGCTGCCAGTAGCCACCGTGAATGAATACGAGCGTCGGCCAGCCGCTCGCGGGCGGCGTGCCGGGCGGTGTGAACACATCCAACAGATTTCGCTCAGCGCTGCCGTAGCGAACGTTTTGTGCGCCGCTCGCATTGGCTCGAACCAACGCGCTATCGCGCTGCCATCGCGGCAGGAGCGTTTCCATCCAATCGGGCACCGCAGCACCGTTGTTGTACCGCCGCGCCAATTCTTCATTCGATAAATCAGGAATCATGTTTCGAATCACCAGAGAAAACGGCGAGCAAAGACGCCGCCACAATAAACGCACCGCCGATCAGTGTGGCTTGCGTGATCTGCGCCGCACCGAGCAACCACGAGCTCAGCGTGGCCACCAAAATTTCTGCGAGCATCAATACTGAAAGCACGTTGGCGCGGAGCCTCGCTGCACCGTATTGCAGCGCTAGGTTGCCGATTAGGACCGCGACCGCAAACAGCAGCAGCCCAAGCCATGCAATCGGCTGCGGTGAAAACGCCATCGACTTACCAATCACCCACAGTAGGGCGAGCGCAGCAGGCGCAACGACGACCGCGCCGCCAAACATCGCAAGCGCTCGGGCATCATCGGGCTCGTGCGCGTATTTGCGCAGCAAAATATTGTTGAGCCCAAAGAAAAAGCCGCCAGCAACGGCAAGCCAGTCGGCTGTAGTTTGTGGAATCGGTAACACCATCTTCCCCTCGCTCAGCACCAGCGCTGCACCGATCAACGCCAGCGCCACGCGGGCGAGCGCTCCCAAGGTGATCGGCTCATCAAGCATCCACCGCGCGAGTACCACGACCCACATCGGCATCAAATAAAAAAGCAGCACGACGCGCACCACGTCGCCCGTTGCAAGCGAGACGTTAAAACACGCATTGGTCATCCCTGCCGCGAACCCGAGCCACGCCAGCACCGGCGCCGCGCGAAGCGACTTCCAAGCGCTAGGCCGCGCGATAAGCACAAGCGCGGTGCACGCCGCAAACACAATCCACGTCGCCCACAGCGAGCCCACGCCACGCGCTTCAAGCCATTTCAGTGGAAACCAAGACACGCCCCAAACCGAGGCGTTGATGAGGGCGGCGATAGCGGCCCAAAGCGGGAGCGAGCGAGTAGACAAATTCATCGGTACAAGTGTAGTGTTGCCCGTGGCGTCAAGTAGACTGCAACAAGTCTGACCTTATATAATGCACATATAGTGCGACTAGGCAGATTGCTTGTCGCTGTGCTCGATACGGAAGGAAGTGCCATGGCCATGGTGATGACTCAGGTGTACTTGGAGCCAACGCAGAAGAAAGCGCTGGCTGCCAAAGCAAAACAGGTGGGTCGCAAACCCGCTGAGCTCATGCGAGATGCGGTCGACGCGTTTTTACTGGGCGTAAACACCGATGAATTGCGTCAGCTCGATGCCGCAACGAAGCTCGCCGAAAAGGATTTCAAAGCCGTCGTTCGTGCGCTCGATGCCAACAGCAAAGCCCATCAAAGCTTCATGCTGGAGATCAATAAATTGCGCCGCGCTGCTGGGTAGTCATCCATGAGTATCGTCACCGAAATCATGGATCGGCTCTCGGGCATCAATGCCGTGAAGGAGCGCGTCACCGATCTAACCGGTCAGCTTGGCGAGATGCGAAAAGTGGG
>JAAFHR010000082.1 GCA_013298455.1 Betaproteobacteria bacterium
GCGTGCAGCCTTCACGGTCACCCGATTGGTTGAGCGGGAAGATGACCTCTGAGGCGAATTTGCCGCCCTCTTCCAAGATCGCCATCACGGTGTCCATGTCGTTGTCAGCATGCGCAGGCAGCGATTTGAACGTGCCCGGTACGTCGAGGAGTTCTTCCATCACGAAACGCAAATCACGAAGTGGCGGGGTGTAGCTAGGCATCGGTTAGTCCTTCACAAATCCAACTATCAAACGAGTGTTTGAATTGTGACTGACTAGCGAGTCGGGAATGTGTTTGAAACCCGCTTTTCGCAAAGTGTAGAGGCTTCACTCTAGGCGTTTTGCAACAACTTGATCACTTGCCGAGGGCGATAGCCTATCCAGCGCGTGTTGCACCCGCACTCTGCTTAAATTCTGACTGTGCGTCCACCGTCGCCCCTGAGTATTTTGAATGCCCGCGCTTGATCCCGCTATCGTTGTTATCGGTGCCGTCGGCGTGGGGCAAGGCATACTGCTCTGCGCATTGTTCGCACAGATGACTCGGCACAACAGGGCAAATGTTGGGCTCAGTGTTTACGCAGGTAGCCTCTCACTACTCCTTCTGAGCGACGTGTTTCGGCGTTTGCCGGTAGGCCAGCCCTGGGAGTGGACCACGTGGGCATTTGACGGATTACTGTTCGCGCCGGGAGCAGCGCTCTGGCTCTACATTCGCGTGATGACCCAAGGCTCGCGCGGCGCAGCGTCTATGTCGGTGCGAGCGCAACCTGTTCAGTGGCGTTACGCAATTGCCTTTCTTCCGACCGTGTTCATGCTGGCAGCGATGCCGCTCTTGCCGGACGGCGATCGTGGCCTTGCGCCGCCGTCAGCTCGCGATCTAAGCCTGCCCGATCTCCTGCAGCTGTTAATTGCACTTCTCTACAACTTGACGTTTCTTGCCCTCTCAGTGCGCGAAACATCGCGCTGGAGGCGAGCCATGGTGCAAGATTTTTCCAACACTGATCGGCGTAACTTGCTGTGGTTCTCCATCGTTCTGGGATTGGCTGCTGTGTTGCTATTCCTTTGGTTGCTGGGTTGGATGCTCGACAGCGCCGTTGCCGATCTGATGTCGGCGGTTTCGCTCACTGTCAACTTTATGGCACTCGGACTGTTCGGGTTGGCGCAGTCCTCCTTGGCGTCACCGCCGCGTCGACTTCGTACCAAAGACCCAATTCCAACCGAGCTCGCGGCGCCCGATTCCATTAGCGATGATGTACCCGCTGAAGACACTTCGTTACTTGCGCCGGTAGCGATTTCTGCGGCCAGCGCGCCCAGTGTCAAATATGCGAAGTCTGCCCTGTCCGATTCGCAAATTGCCCAGTACTCAGAATTGCTCGGCAATGCGATGCAGCGCGACAAGTTTTTTCTTGAGAGCGATTTGACGCTGGCACAATTGGCAAGCTCAGTCGCCCTGACCCCGCATCAGCTCTCGCAGGTGATAAACCTTGGGCTCAAAAGCAGCTTCTATGACTACGTCAATGCGCTCAGAGCGCGCGAGGCATCGCGTTGTTTGCTGGACCCGGCCTACGATTCACAGACGGTCATCGAAATCGCCTTTGCCTCCGGCTTCGCTTCCAAATCAACGTTCAACAGCGTCTTTAAACGCCACTTTTTGCTGGCGCCCACCGAATATCGCAAACGGCGGGACGCCAACAACGCCCCCACCGGTTAGGGCGCGAGCCGCTGCCGGAAGTAGGTCACGATCTCGGGCAAAGCCGGCTCGATGATGCTGCTGTGATCGCCGTCGGGAACAATGCTCAGAGAGACGACGCTGCCTGCAGTGCGCATGTTGTTGTAGAGCGACTGCGTTGCGGCAATCGGCACATCGAAATCTGCGTCACCTTGAATGATGAGGGTGGGGACCGGCGCCGCCACTTGCCCATTGCGATTGCGCGCTAAGAGCTCCGACACGCCGGGCAACCGATACCAATCCCGCCGAACGCCGGCATAGCTCCCAATCGCGCCACCGGCCTTGACGTAGGCGTCGATATCAGCGTTGAGCGCGCTGCCGTACTTCGTGCAATCACTATCCGTCAACACTTTTGACAACAGCGGCTTCACTCGGTCACCAAACACCGAGCTCGGGTCAAACGAGGCCTGTTGGGCTTGAAAGCCGTACGCGATCATCGTGCCGTAGTAATTCATCCGCGTGGTGACGATGGCGGCTTCTTCAAATCGTTTTTCCGCGACCAATTTGTCAATCAAAGCAAACAGCAAGTCACTTGAGAGCGCCGTGTCGCCACCGGGCGCGAGCGCCACCACCGCGCGGAGTTCGAAGCTCCCAGCACCGCGCGCGCTCAGCTCGTTAGCGGCGATGGCCACGTGACCGCCCTGCGAATGCCCCAGAATCGCCACGCGGGGCGACACCGGCGATTGCGGCATGGCACGCACCGCTCGAACTGCATCGATCACAGAGTAGGCGTGACTCGTGCGGCTGTAAAACGGGTGTACACCCGGCCCACCCAAGCCTTCGTAGTCGGGCGCCAGCACCGCAAAACCCGCTTTAACGAGTGGGTTCACCACGACCGAATCACCAAAACCATTGAAATCGCTACTCGGTGCGCAGCCGTCCGCGACGCCCGTAGTTCCGTGCGCCCAGACAACCAGCGGCCAACCGCCCGACGGTGCGCTGCCTTTCGGAATGAACAGGACGGCGTTGGCTTCGGTGAGATCGCCGCTCACGGCGCTCATCCGGTAGCGAATCACGCTCGCCGATGCCGCCTCGCTCACGTCGCTGGTTCGATCAGCTTTGGTGGAGCTAATCCACTCGCGGGCCTTAAGAGCTACTTGCGGCGCGTTCGTTGGGCCGTCCTCCCCGCCGCCACAGGCGGTGAGCCACGGCAAGATCGCAGTCATGGCAAAGGTCGCAATTCCAAATTTCTTCATCAGTCGACTCCATCAATTCGGTCAGGGCAACACGCCGCTGACTCAAGCCTTGATGTTTTCAACAAGTCATCTCCGATGCGACCGCGCCGATGGGATGGCGCTTTTCGGCTCCGATCCCATCGGGCGGGACGAAAATCCGACGATTGACATGACTTTGGCGGCCAAATACGGCAGGTGAGCGAGATGCCGTTGAAATTCGGCTGCGCGGGCCGTAATGGCTGCTGGGGCTGAGCGAGCGCTCCGTCGGCGCTGAGACTTGGTCTTCCGAGAAGTTCGTTCACTCGATCTAGCAGCGCATCAACATCATCCAGCGTGCCAAAAATCGGATTCTCGGATTGGTAATGCCGCACAACGCAACCAAGATCACACATCGGCAGCGAGGCGAAGGGCGACAGTCAGATTCCGTCCTCCCCCAGATCGCGCACATGGCTTAAGTGAGCCGAGACTCCGCTGAGATCACCGATCCCATCGCCATTGCCGTCGGCAAAGCTGCGCGGATGAATTTGGTAAGTCGTGGCACCGCGCCACCACTCAGCCAACGATTGAGCCATAGAAAACGAGGTTAAGTCGACGGGAGAAGTCGCTTCGCATATCGCGCCACGCTCTCGGCTGTACCCATACGCCGCCGAGCAAATGTCAAGCGTTGGGAGTTGTCTTGGTTACCCATGAGTTCGCTGAGGCACATCGAAAAGTTACAGCACTTTCAACTATTTATCTTTGGTCTGCGCTGTAACGCAAGGCTCAAGAAACGCGAACTCTCTAGCAGTCGCCCACGTTCGGTTTGATTGATCGGGGTGACCAAAACATTGTGCGCTGCTTCAAGATTTTCAGCGCGCAATTCAACAAAACCAATCCATGGAGAACGTTAATGAAACAACTGAAACACGCACTAATCGCCGCATCAATGTTGGCAGCGCTGGGCGCAGCACTGCCTGCAGCCGCACAGTTCAGCGGCGAGTATGCGAGCGACAACTGGGGTAGCTATTACTCGATGGTCGTGCGTCCTATGGTCGCGAAGATGGCGATAGCAGATGCAAAAAAAGTGATGGCGATGGAAATGGCCATCGCAAAAATGGAGGCATCACATCGCAACACGATGGCCAAGATGGACATGGATCACAAGATGGCAATCCTCAAGATGCGCCAAGACCTCGAAGAGTTCATCTACTCGAAGGGCGCTCAGTAAGCTAAACGCACACTGAGCTGGCGGTAGGGGGCCCACACGAGCCCTCTACCCCTTTTCATGCGGAGTCAGTTCATAAGACAATTGGTTGTCGAATTCTCTTCACAATCGATGCACTACTCCGGCAAACCCATGAAGTTTGAAGACTGCGCGCTGCATGCGACAGGCAGCGCGAGCGAGCTCTTCATCGTTGAAGGTGATTCCGCCTCGGGCGCGGTGATCAACGTGCGCGATCCGCAAACCCAAGCGGTGCTGCCGATGCAAGGCAAGCCGCTCAACGCACTCAAAGCCAGCGGTGATCGGGTGGCGGCGTTTCCGCTCTTCCGACAGCTCGTCTCCGCACTCGGGGTTCCGCTCATCGATCCTCAAACTGGCGAAGTGGGCGACATTCGCAAAGCACGGTTCGAGCGAGTGCTGTTGCTGTTCGACCCGGACGCCGACGGTATTCATTGCGGCGCTTTGATGCTGATGTTTTTTTATCGTTGGATGCGACCGCTGCTCGATGCGGGCCGGGTGTTCATGGTGAGGCCACCGCTCTTTCTCGTTTCGTTCGCTGGCAGCGAGCAGCGTTTTCATGCCTATTCACCGGATCACGCCGGAAGACTCATCTCGGAGCTCAAGGCGCGCGGGGCGACGGACATCAAAACTCACCATCATCGCGGATTGGCAAGCATCGATCCAACGCTGCTGGCAAGCGCTTGCCTCAATCCAGAGACACGAAAAACCGATGTGATGACCGTGCAAGACGCGCTTGCGGCAATGAGCGTGTTTAACGCTGAGTAGCAGGACGCCGCGCGATGATTCGTGCGTAAGGCAACCAAGCGCGCGACGTCCACCGCCACCACATCAACAGACCGCGCAGCCACTCGTCAGCGATGTAGGCGATCCACACGCCCAACAGACCCAGCTCAAGCACGTTACAGAGAAACCACTATCCTCCGGCGAGCACCACGACCATCGAACCCGCGCCAGCGAGCACCGGAAAACGAGTGTCGCCCGCTGCGCGAAGCGCATTGATCACAATCAAGTTAAACGAACGGCCGGGCTCCAAGAGCACGTTGCACCACATCAACATTACGCCGGTTGCGATGATCGTATCGTTCTCTGTAAACACACTCAAAATCTGCCGACCAAACAGTGCGACTAGTGCCGCCACTGCAGCACCCGCCAACATGCCGATCACGAGCGCTCGCGGCACCAATTGCCGAGCAGCGCGAAATTGCCGCGCGCCAATCATGTGCCCAACAATGATTTCAACGCCCAGCCCAATGGCAAGGCTCGAGAGCAACACAGCGTAGTTGATTTGCTGCACGTAGGCTTGAGTGGCGAGCGCGTCGGCACCGAGCGAACCGGCCACGGCCACGCTCACCATAAACGCTAGCCGATACGCTACGTTTTCCGCCGCTGCAGGAATGCCCACATGAAGCACCGGACGCAGCACTCGGAAATCGACCTGCCACCAATCGCGAGCGCGCTGGCTCAACCGTGGCACGAAGCCCAATCGTATGCGCGAAAACAGCAAATGCAGACAAAACGCGAGCAACGCAGCGCAGGAGACTGCAGCCGCGTAGCCGGGAAGCCCGAAGCGCGGCACCCACAGGTAGGCGAGTGCGGCTTGCAAAAGGTTGCTGATGACAAACACTTTGAGCGTGTCACGCACAAAGAGGTGCGCACGCAAAACGCTTGCGAGCGTCGTGTTTAGCGCGTCCAGCAAGAGCGCCAGCGCCATGGCTTGCATGAAGCCAGCCGCCAGCGGCAAGGCGTCGGCCGGTGCACGCATAAGTCGAAGCAGCGGTTCGGCCGCAACGCTCACGACGATCGCGACTAACACGCCCGACCAGAGCGCGACGGCAAAGCAATTTCGGGCAATGACGGCTGCGCCCGCTCGATCACCTGCTCCAATCCGGTTCGACACGGAAACGGAAATACCGGCACCGACGATCCGAAATAGGAGCAGTAGCAACGTCGTGATGTGATTCGTCAAAGCAAACGCTGCGGCCGAAGAATCCCCAGCGCGAGACACCAGCCAAGTAGCAAACAATCCAACGCCAATCGCCAGCGCCAATTCGATATAGATGGGCGCAACCATCTGGATCAACTGCGGGGCGGGCGGGCGAGCGGTGGTGGGAGCTTTTACAGTCACGGAGCGGTGGGAGCGACAACGACAGGCAATCGTATCGGGTGTAGCGTGGCGGAGTAGACGCGCGTGAAATTGCTCTAGCGCTCAATCCACAGGGGCAACAAAAACGGAGCCGAGGCTCCGTTTTTTATTGGACAGGGATGCTGTGCTGCGATGCCGCAACACCCTCACCCTAACCCTCTCCCGCCTGCGGGAGAGGGGACAGACAACTACTGCGCTGGCGCGCCGCCTTCGTTGGCTGCCGCTGCCTGCTCTTCGAGCAACGCCTTCATGGAGAGCTTCACGCGGCCTTTGTCATCAAAGCCCAAGACCTTGACTTTGACCGTTTGACCTTCTTTGAGGTAATCGGTGACGGCGTTGACGCGCTCGTTAGCGATCTGCGAAATGTGCAACAAACCATCACGGCCGGGCAGCAATTGAATGACGGCACCGAAATCCATGATGCGGATGATCGGACCTTCGTAGACCTTGCCCACTTCGACCTCGGCGGTGATGGCGTCGATGCGCTTTTTGCATTCGGCCAAGTCGTCTCCATTGGGGGACGCGATGGTGATCGTGCCGTCGTCTTCGATGTTGATTTGGCAACGGGTTTCTTCGGAGAGTGCGCGAATGACTGCGCCGCCCTTACCGATGACATCGCGAATCTTTTCGGGATTGATTTTGAAGGTGACCATGCGCGGTGCGTAAGCGCTCATCTCGGTGCGCTCATGCGGCATCGCCGTTTGCATCACGCCAAGGATGTGTTTGCGAGCTTCGTGCGCTTGCGCCAGCGCAACACCCATGATTTCTTTGGTGATGCCCTGGATTTTGATATCCATTTGCAGCGCGGTGATGCCTTGATCGGTGCCGGCCACTTTGAAATCCATGTCGCCGAGATGATCTTCATCACCCAAGATGTCGGTGAGCACCGCAAAGCGATTGCCTTCTTTGATCAAGCCCATCGCGATGCCGGCAACCGGTGCTTTCAAAGGCACGCCAGCGTCCATCAACGCGAGCGAACCGCCGCACACAGACGCCATCGACGACGAACCATTCGACTCGGTGATTTCAGAGACAACGCGCATCGAGTACGAAAAGTCTTTTTCTGCGGGCAACACGGCGACGAGCGCGCGCTTTGCCAAGCGACCATGACCAATTTCACGACGCTTCGGTGTACCCACGCGACCGGTTTCGCCGGTGGCGAACGGTGGCATGTTGTAGTGAAGCATGAAGCGGTCACGGTATTCACCCGCGAGCGCGTCGATCACTTGCTCGTCTTGCTTGGTGCCAAGCGTTGCAACGACCAAGGCTTGCGTTTCGCCGCGTGTGAACAGCGCCGAGCCGTGCGTGCGTGGCAATACGCCCGTGCGGACGGCGATGGGGCGAACGGTGCGGGTGTCGCGACCGTCGATGCGGGGTTCGCCGCGAAGAATTTGCTCGCGAACCGTCTTTGCTTCGAGCGCGAAGAGTTCGTTTTTGATGTTGTTTTTGGTGAGCGTATCGGCGTCTGCGGGAATCAATGCGGCTTCCGCAGCAGCGGCGACTTCTTTGAGCTTGGCGCTGCGGGCGCTCTTCGATTTGATTTTGTAAGCTTCGTCGAAACCGGGACCAGCCACCTCGAGCACTTTGGCAACGAGCGCTGCGTCTTTCGCGGGTGGCTGCCAATCCCAAGCGGGTTTGCCAGCTTCTTCACCGAGCGCGAGGATCATGTCGATCACCGGCTGTTGCTCTGCGTGGCCCCACCAAATCGCGCCGAGCATCACGTCTTCAGGCAGCTCCGTCGCCTCGGATTCAACCATCATCACAGCGGTTTCAGTCGCAGAAACGACCAAGTCCATTTGCGACGATTTCATCTGCGTAGTCGTTGGGTTCACGACGTATTGACCGTCGATGTAGCCCACGCGTGCGGCGGCAATCGGCGCTGCGAATGGCACGCCAGACAAGTAAAGCGCGGCAGAGGCGCCAATGATCGCGGGGATGTCGGAATCGATCTCAGGATCGAGCGACATCACTTGCGCGATCACTTGAATTTCGTTGTAGAAACCATCAGGAAACAGCGGACGAATCGGACGATCAATCAAACGCGAGGTGAGCGTTTCTTTTTCCGAAGGACGGCCTTCGCGCTTGAAGAATCCGCCGGGAATCTTGCCCGCAGCGTAGGTTTTCTCTTGGTAATCGACGGTAAGCGGGAAGAAGTCTTGACCTTCTTTGACGCTCGTTTTTGCGACGGCGGAGACGAGTACCACGGTGTCGCCGTAGCGCACGAGCACAGTCGCATCCGCTTGGCGACCAATTTCGCCGGTTTCGAGGGTCAGGGTGTGTGCACCAAATTGCACTGATTTTTTAATTGCGGTCAGCATCGGGCTGATCCTTTCTTCGTTGTCGTTGGGGAAACTTTGAGTTGCAAGTGAGGTTTTCGGGTGCCACCGAAGGACGAGATGACGACGCGCCTACGGCGCTAGGACGACGCTTCGCTAGGACGCAAAGCTTGGCGGTCATTGATCTGCTTTTCTCGCTTGCAATGTGTTCGTGAATTTTCTTTAGGTGATTCGGAGAATTATTGGTTGTGTTGGGAATGCAGGCCGTGCTCGAAAAACACAACTCAGTTCAACAAGCTTTGCGTCCTAGTAGCGAAGCTACGTCGTCCTAGCGCCGTAGGCGCGTCGTCATCTCGTCCTGAATTTCGCGCCGATTAAAAGCAAAAGGCCGCAGCTTCCTGAGAAGTTTGCGGCCTTTAACGCTCAGCGCGAAATTATTTACGCAAGCCGAGCTTTTCGATCAGCGCTTGGTAGCGCGCGCGGTCGGTGTTTTTCAAATACGCGAGCAACGCACGACGGTTATTCACCATCCGCAGCAAACCGCGGCGGCTGTGGTGATCTTTGGCGTGCGTTTTGAAATGTGTGGCGGCGAGCTGATTGATGCTTGCAGTGAGCAAGGCCACTTGAACTTCGCTGGAGCCGGTGTCGTTTTTGCTGCGGCCATGCTCTTGGATGATCGCTGCGGTCTGTGCGGGCGTTAATGCCATGGTGTGTGTCTTTCTGTTTTAGCCGTTAGCCAGAGACTTTTTATGGGCGGTCACACGGCGACCGCCACATCCCCAGAAAACGATGGTTTTTTCGAAGTAAGCCCATGATTATAAAGGAAAGCTTGATCTAGCGACAGCAAGTGGCGTTAGCAACACAAGGGCACACTGCGAGTCAACGACCTCTGCACAACTGCCAGCCACAAGCGAGTCCGCTCTTATTCGTCATGCCCGCGCAGGCGGGAATCTATGGTGAGTTGAGCAAAATCAATCACTTGGAACATGGCTCTTCATCGACGATGGATTCCCGCCTTCGCGGGAACGACGGAAAAGGCAGTTATGCAGAGATCTTGGTCATGGATCGCAAACGGCGCCCTTTGTTTAACAACTTTAGTCAATTTATCCCGCTTTATATAGCCTAAAGACCAGTTAAGGCTTAAATTGACTTTACAAAAAAACCTCACGAAACCCACATTAATATTGACATTAAGCACATAAGGCTTGCCTTACGTTGCAGCCTCTATGACCAACGGGATGCGACGATCAACGACTCATCGCCAATACAAAGCGCAACCAACTCTCGCGATCCTCAACGAGCTGCTCGGTGGACTTGCCCGAGCCGTGGCCGCTGTCGTAATCCATTTTTAGGAGGATGGGATTGCTTTGTCCGAGGTTGTTTTGCGCCAGCGCTACAAATTTTTTCGCGTGCAGCGGATCAACGCGGGAATCGTTTTCGCCCGCGATCACGAGCATGGTTGGCATGTTTACGCCAGCGCGAATGTTGTGGTACGGCGAGTAGCGAAGCAGCCACGAAAAGTCTTCGGCTTTGTCGGGATCGCCGTACTCTGGAATCCAATAGCGCGCGATGCGGAATTTGTGAAAACGCACCATGTCGAGGAGCGGCACGGCGCAGATGATGGCGTTAAAGAGTTCTGGGCGTTGTGTAGCTGCTGCGCCCACGAGCAAGCCGCCGTTGCTGCCGCCATAAGCGACCATGCGTTTAGCGTTGGTGTAGCGTGAGGCAATGAGCCATTCAGCCGCCGCATAAAAATCATCAAACACGTTTTGCTTTTTGCCGAGCATGCCCGCTTCATGCCAGGCCGCGCCATACTCATCGCCACCACGTAATCCGGCCTCAACCACCACAACGCCGCGATTGATGAGCGTGGCAAAGGAGCCCAAAAAGCCCACGCTCATCCCAATGTTGAATCCACCGTAGCCATGTAGTAGCGCCGGGTTGTTGCCGTCGAGCACAAGACCCTTTTTGTGGCTTACAAACAGCGGCACTTTGGTGCCATCGCGGCTCGTTGCGTAGAGCAGCTTCGTTTCGATGTTGGCCGTGTCGAGTACCGTTTGATCTTGGTACATGAATTGCCACTCGAGCTTGGTGGCATCGAGTTTGTAGAGCTTGAAGGGTGCGTTAAACG
>JAAFHR010000083.1 GCA_013298455.1 Betaproteobacteria bacterium
CTCGGTCTCAACATCCTCTTCGCGGGCAAACTCGATGAAGAGACTTTAGAGCAGCTCGAAGCCCAGCTCCTGATGGCCGATTGCGGCATGCCCGCTACGCAGCATTTGCTCGCTGATTTGCGCAAACGTTGGAAGCAAGCGGGCGGCGAAGGCGATCCCCGCGCGATGCTCGTTGATTCGCTCACAGAATTGCTCGCGCCGCTGGAGCGCCCCTTTGCAATTGCGAGCGAAACACCTTACATCATCATGATCGCAGGCGTCAACGGCGCAGGTAAAACCACGAGCATCGGCAAGCTTGCAAAGTTTTTGCAAAAGGAAGGCGCGAGCGTGCTGCTCGCTGCAGGCGACACCTTTCGCGCTGCGGCGCGTGAGCAGCTCACCATTTGGGGCGAGAGAAACAACGTCACCGTCATTCAACAAGCCGGTGGCGATCCGGCAGCTGTGATGTTCGACGCGGTGAACGCTGGCAAAGCGCGCGGCATCGATGTCGTGATGTGCGACACCGCGGGCCGCTTGCCCACGCAGCTCAACTTGATGGATGAGCTCAAAAAAGCAAAGCGCGTCATCGGCAAGGCCATGAACGGCGCACCGCACGAAACGCTACTCGTGCTCGATGGCACCACCGGACAAAACGCCCTAATGCAAGTCAAAGCGTTCGATGAAGCCATCCAACTCACCGGCATCATCATGACCAAACTCGACGGCAGCGCCAAAGGCGGCGTCATCTGCGCCATCGCCAAAGAGCGGCCCGTGCCGCTTCGATTTATCGGCGTGGGCGAGGGGATTGATGATTTGCGACCGTTTTCTGCGAGGGAGTTTGCGGAGGCGATGGTGTGAGCACCGCTCGTTAGTCCCCTCCCCTTCAAGGGGAGGGCTAGGGTGGGGATGGTTTCTACGGCACCTCACTCAACGTCCAAGACTGAAAACCACCCCCCTCCTAACTCCCCCTTGAAGGCGGAGGGACCGAACCCGCTCACAAGCTTTTAATCCGCTTCACCCCGCCCCTAATCGTGATCGCAATTCGATCACGCTCCTCGCCGTTTCTATCGAGCAAGCGAATGCCTACGACATCGCTGCTCGAGCTCGTGGGCGACCACGATAGCGGCGTCTCTGAACATCCCAAAGATTGACCGCCCACTTCCCAGCAGTTGGCTTGTTGCGCATCGCCACTTTTCAAGCTGATGCGTTGATTCGCCTCTGAAATATCCGGATCAATGGCGATGATGCTGCCGTCGGTGGGGCTCACGATGCGCGCGCCCGCGCTACTGGCTTCGCGGGCGGTGATGGTGGTGCTTTGCGGTTCGGAGCCGCGAATGAAGTATTCATCGCGGCCGGGTTCGAGGGCCACACGCGCCGCCACGGGCCGCTGTTCCCTCTCCCCTTGCGGGAGAGGGTTAGGGAGAGGAGGCTGTGCGTTTGAAGCGCCAAGGTCGCACCCCAATTTAGCTTCCCCCTCTCCCCTAGCCCCTCTCCCACAAGGGGAGAGGGGAACATCGGTCGCTGCGAACTGAATTCTCCGCTTCACGACATTCGCTGGCATTGCGCTCAGCCTGCCCGCGCCGTATTTACTTGCTGCCGCCTCCATCACATCCGCCCAAATCGGCCCAGCACCTGATATGCCCGTGACGTTGTGCATGGGTTGGCCGCTGGCGTTGCCCACCCAAACGCCCACGGTGACACGGGTGTTAAACCCAATCGTCCAGTTGTCGCGCATATCTTTGCTAGTGCCGGTTTTAACGGCCGCCCAGTGCGAGAGGGCGAGCGGGTTGTCGAAGCCGAATGTCAGATAGCGAGCGCCTCGGTCGGCGAGGATGTGGGTGATGAGCCAGGCGGTGGAATCGGAGAAGAGGCGCTTCGCGACGTTTGCGTTTTCGACTGTAGGAGCGGCTTGCCGCGAATGCTGTGCGTTCGGAGCCTTTCGCGGCAAGCCGCTCCTACAGCTCGCATCGCACACGTCAAATTTGATCGGCGAATTAATTCCCCCATTGGCAATCGCCCGATACGCATTGGTGAGCTCAACGAGCGACACATCCGCGCTGCCCAGCGCGAGCGAGAAGCCGTAGTGATCGGGGTCGTTGACGAGCGTGGTTAAGCCTGCGCGCTTTAGCAACGCATGAGTGGGCGCAACGCCGACCAAGGTGAGCGCACGAATGGCCGGTACGTTGAGCGAGCTGGCCAGTGCAGTGCGTACGCTCACCGGGCCTACGTAGTCATTGGCGTAGTTTTGCGGGGTGTAGGCTCCGCCGCCAACGTCGACGGAGAACGGCGAATCGTCTAGGAGCGTCGCAGGTGTGAGAATGTTTCTCTCAAACGCCAGAGCGTAGATGAAGGGTTTTAACGTGGAGCCTGCCTGACGCGATGCGCGGGCGGCATCTACCTCGCCCGCTTGTGACAAACGCCCCGAGGAGCCAACATAGGCAAGCACCTCGCCGCTTACGTTGTCGATGACCACAACGGCCGCATCATGCGCGTTGCGACCTGAGAGCGCCTGTAAGTGCTTGTTGATCGCGTCGCGAGCGGCGATTTGTAGATCGCGGTCGAGCGTCGTTTGGCCCCCTCTCCCCCGGAGGGAGAGGGTCGGGGAGAGGGGGACGTTTGACTGAAGCGCAACGTTGGTTCCGCTCGCCAACTTCCCCCTCTCCCCCAACCCCTCTCCCACAAGGGGAGAGGGGAGCAGAAACTTCACCACGTGCGGCGCAAGATTTTCACTCTCGCTTCGAAGCACTGAGGCACTACCCCACTTATCCATCGCAAAAGCGACACGAGCACATTCATCGCCGCGAGCCATCGATTGCAACAATTCGCAGGCGCGTCGTTCAACGACACTTCGAGCGGCTTGCGGCGCACGAATCAGCGCCGCCAAGATTGCGGATTCAACGGCATTGAGCCCATGCGGCGCTTTGCCAAAGAGCTGTTCGCTCGCCGCGCCGATGCCTTGCAATTCACCACGAAAGTAAATCTGATTCAAATACGTTTCAAGGATTTGCTGCTTTGACCAGCTGCGCTCCAAGTCCCACGCGGCTTGTGCTTGGTCGAACTTTTGCGTGAGCGTTCGTCCATCGCTGCCGCGTTTCAGTGCTGCGTCAAAACCCGCTGCGACCTGCATCGAAATGCTGCTCGCGCCGCGCTGCGTTTTTCCTGAACTTAGATTTGAAAACGCAGCTGACGCAGCGGCCCGAAGATCAACACCGCCATGATCGAAAAAGCGTTTGTCTTCAGACGCCAACACCGCATCGATCAACGCAGGTGAGATGTCATCGAGCTCTATCCATTCGCTGCGACGGACTGTGTTGTCGATGCGGATGCGCTGCAGGGGTTGCTGATTGCGGTCGAGAATGAGGTAGTCGCTGGGCGTGTGGGAAGATTTGATTGATTCAAATGAGGGTGGGGCGGCGAAGCTCACACATGACAACACAGCGGCGAACACCGCCGTCAGTCCCCTCCCCTTCAAGGGGAGGGTTAGGGTGGGGATGGTTTCGAACCCTCTACGCAGAGAAACCCATCCCCCTCCTAGCCTCCCCCTTGAAGGGGGAGGAACCAAGCGCGCGCGCACGACCGCCGCTCGTTTCACGGCTCGATCACAAACACCGAATTACCCAGCTGCCCATTCACTTCGGGCGCATACATAGCCTCGGCATGGGTAGGCGGTAGGGCAAATTTGCCCGGCGTGGTTAAACGAATTTCATAAGTGAAACTGTGTTTTCCCTTCGATGCGTATTCGAAGGACGAGCGAACATTGGTAAACGTGCGCTCGATATATCGATAGCCTTGCCACGTGCGCTCGGGCTCAGCCACATCACCGAGCTTTGACAAGCCGCCGAGCACTGTCGCGCCCGTTGGCACCGGATCATCGATAGCAAGCCAGCCGAGATCACCGCTGTTGGCGGCGGTCACGGCGATTTGCAGCACGTCACCTACGCTGTATTTGCCCTTGGTCTTTTGCTGCACAGGTTTGATGATTTTGGTGATCGCGATGCCGTTGTTTTGCGTGCCGGTGAGCGGCACGGCAGCGCGAAGCTGGGCGCGAGCCCAAGGCTCGCCTTTGCCCAGGTGTTCAACCGTTGCTTCGCCCGCTTGCGCTGCTGCGCCGTTCCACACGAACTTCGCTTCTCCATCGAGCACGCCCGCATCCCAAACGATTTCTTTGGTTTCTCCACGGAATGTGACTCGTGTGCGCCCATCCGCCGCCACCGTTTTTGCATGCCGCTCCATCGCAAACGCCGCCCAAATATTGGCTTGCGTGGAATAGAAATAGCCGCCGCGCTGCATGCGGGAATTGAGTTGCCGCAACAACGGAATCTTGAATTGCGAGAGCTCGGGCGTGTCCATGCTTAATCTAAAGAGTCGCGCAATCGTGTAATCCTCGCTGCGCATGAAATACCAACGATCATCAATTCGGGCAACGTTTGCCACACTGGCAGTCACGCGAATTTGGTCGCGCAGTTCCTTGATGGCAGCGGCGCGTTGTGCATCGCGATTGGTTGCATCTTTCGAGCGATTCAGAATTTCAATCCAATCGGCGAGCGATGCGGTTGTCAGTTTCACCGGATCAACGCGCACCGTATCGAGCAAGCGCTTCGATGCGCGGCCGTAGCGTGATAGCGCTTCCAGCGCGATCAGCTTTTCCGAGAGCAAGTAGTAGGAATCGTTCGGCAGCCACGAACGATTCACTTTGATTTCGCCCGCCACGTAGCGCTCAAGGCCGTAGAGCAATCGGTCTTGAATCTCGGCCGGAATGTCCCATCCAGCCTCGTGTGCGCCGGAGAGCACAAACGCAGTGAGCGTTGGGTTGCCTTCGCTAGTATCGCCGGGGTAATAGTTGGCGAGACCATTGGGCGACACATACGTGCGCAGATTTTCTTCAACGATTCGCGCCCATAGCGTGGTGTCTTTTGTACCCAGCGTTCGCGTTAAGCGTTGCTCTAAACAGCCAAACGGATAGCGTGCGAAGTAGCTTCGAATGCCCGTGGTGTCTGCGCCGTAAGCGCGAGCGAGCGACACGATCAGCTCGCCGTCTTTGATCGCGCCAACGCTTGCATCGGGCTTGATGGTTAGCGCGGCTTTGCCTTTGATATCGCTGTTGGCGTCGCCCACAGTTCGAATCGGCAGCGGCGTGACGAGCGCTTGCTTCACGCGAAGCGAATCGCCGCGTGGCTTGCCTTTTTCGTTGGCATCGAATTTCCACACCGATTCACTGCCAACGAGCGCCGCTTTCACATCCCATGAGATGAGTGCACTCTCACCGCCAGCGATCCGAATTTCGCGTTTTTGGAGCGCTTTCCCATCTATTTCCGCCATCGCCTCAGAAACTATGGGGTTGGTCGTTGAATTACGTAATGTCACGGTTGCTCTGAAATCGTCGCCATGCCTCATTACCTTGGGCAATCCAGAGAAAAGCTGTAATTCACGGGTCGTTCGGATGCTGGTTTCACCCGTGCCGAAGCGGTCTGCTTCATTGGCCTGCGCGCGTTCCGCCACGGCCACAATGCGGAAACGGGTGAGCGAATCATTGAGCGGCACTTCGACCGTCGCCTCGCCATTGGCGTCGGTCATCACGTCGGCTTTCCAGAAAATCAAGGTGTCAAAGAGCTCGCGCGTTCCGGCGCCTCGTCCCCCTGAGCCGCCCGGTGGCAGGGCTTTGCGGCCGAAGTGGCGTTTGCCGATCACCTGCATTTGCGCGGTGGCGGTCGTCACATCATGGCCGCGCCGACGCATCATGGTGTCGAGCAGATTCCATGTGTTGTTGCGCTGCAGTTCCAAAAGCGCTTCATCAATTGCAAAGACTGCAATTTCAGTGTTGTCGCCGGGGCGCTTGTTGTTGGCGCGCTCCACTTTGATTTTCACCTGCGCTTTGTCGCGCGTTTGGTATTCCGGCTTGTCGGTCGTCACTTTCACGTCCAAGCTGTAGCGCTGCCAGTTCACGTCCACATTGGCAATGCCGAGCTTGAACGCAGGCTTCGCCAGATCAACCAGCGCCGTAGGTTTCGGATCGCCCACTCGGCCGCGCACCAAGAGCGCCGACACATACGCATTGGGCGCCCATTCCTCTTTCATCGGCACTTCGATCACGGCCGATTTGCCCGAGAGCTGCGTGATGAAACTTGATAGCACCACGCCTTCACGCTCAACAGTCACGAGCGCCGTTGCGTCGCGAAACGGCATGCGTACTTGGAACCGCGCCTTTTCGTTCGGCTCGTACTGCTTCTTCTCAGGCAGCAAATCGATGCGATCCGAGCTTTCGCTTCTAAACATCCAATCGTCGCCGTTCGATGCCCACATGGAAGTTGCGGCAGTAGCAACGCGACCTTGCGCATCGGTCACCTCGGCATTGAGCTGCACTTCGCCCGAGACCTTCACGCTGCTCGTACAAACAAATTTGCCTGCGCGATCACTCGTACCTTCACAGAGCACACCCAGATCAGATTTCTTTTCTGACGACTCGTAGCTGTAGAAACCGCCAATATTTCGTTTGCGGTAACTGTCCCAACTGCGATGCGTAGCCTTCACTTTGAATTTCATCCCACCGACGGCTTTGCCGTTCACGTCGGTGGTCACAATTTCGTAGCTCAACCGTTCGCGCGCCATCGCCCAATCGGTCGCTTTGATGCCGATCAACGTGGATGCGGGCCACACGGTCATGCGCGTTTGTGCGGTGTAGATTTCGCCGTTAGGGTCGCTGTATTCCACATCGGCAATCAGCGTATGCGGTTTGGCGATTTTTGGTGTGGCGAGCGACACACGCGCGCTGCCCGCGGCTGAGAGCGTGATCGTTTGATCTTCGCCCTCAGGTTGCTTCGACTCACGGCGCACATTGCCGTTGTCATCGTATTCATAGAGCGGCGAAAAGCTGTGCTCCGGCCACGCCTCAAACCCGCCCCAAGTACGCGGATCGAAGCGCGAGCGCACCGTGACTACATCACCCGCCGCTGGGCCGCCGGAGAGGAACGACAAGCGCACATCCACCTCGGCCTTGTCGCCCGAGGTCACATCGGCTTTGGGCGCGCTCACTTCGGATTGATAAACGGGCAAACGGAAATCGGCGATGGTGAAACGCGCTGAGGTGCGACCCGCGATTTCCACACGATACTGTCCGCGCTTGGCATTGGCTGGCAAGCGAATTTCAGTCACCGCATTGCCGCGCGCTGACCAGCTCAAATTCACTGTGGTTCGCTCGTTGCTGCCTTCGTTAACGACGGAGAGGTTTTTCGGAAGCTTGGCGATATCAGGCGCACCCGTGCCAAAACGTTTTTTGTCGCGTGAAAAGTGTTTCATGTGAACCGTCTCGCCGGGGCGCAATAAATTGCGGGCGAGAATGGTGTGCGTGAGTGTTTTGCTTGTGGGATTACCGTCGTAGTCACCGTCGTAGTCGTAGGGCAAATTGAAGCGCCATGATTCAATGCCGCGTGTCCAATCGCTCCGAGTAAATGCCGTGTCGTCGCCGCTGTTGGCAAAGATGAAATGTGGGCACTCGTAATCGCGCTTCGTGGTGCGAAATGTGAGCTTAGTGATGCCGTCTTTATCGGTTTTCCCCGAGGCAAGCTCGACGCCTTTGCAATCGCGAATGCGAACATTTGCATCGGCAACCACTGTGGCATCTGAGAGCCGCGTGACCCATACAAACGCATTGCCGCTGCTCGTTTTCGAATGAACGGCAAGATTCGTCGTCAGTGCAATCGAGCGCACAAACATCGAGCCTTTTTTTTCTAGAAGCGATGCGCCCAGCGCCGTTGATTCGGCCTCAACAATATGCAAGCCCGGCTCGGGCAGAGGTAGTCCAACGACTTCAAATTCCTTCGCGCCGCCGGGTTTCGGGAGCGGCATCGTTTGCGCCTGTGCGTTTCCTTTCAGGAGCGAACGAGCGCGGAAGTCGTCATCGCCCTTTACCTCATCGCCAAAGCTGTCGTAATCATCGTTTTCTTGCGATTGATCCCTGCGCTGAAGCCCCGCAGTGCGGGCATACCAGCGAATCATGTCTTGCTCACTGGTGACGCGGAGCTTGCGGATGATCGCGGCTGTTCCGTTAGCGGCGGGCTCAAGATTTCGCACAGTGATCGGCAACGCCGGATCAGCGTTTCGCTCCAGGATGCCGAAGGTGCGGGCGAATTTCACGAGCGGCGGATACGCGCTGGTGCGAAAAGAAATCGCGCTTTTGAGCGTGAGTGCTGTGCCCGTACCGACTTCCTTCAGGTTGGGCGGCACGATGAGCGTGTACTTTTGTTCTGGCGGCAAGCCTTTGAATTCGACGGTGTCATTGCCCTCGTCGGATGAGCCGGCCGTCGGGCGATACAGCTTACCTGCATCGTCTCTCAAGCGGAAGCGTTCGCGATCTTTCGGATCAACGGCGCGGTCGCGAATGACAAATGAAGCGGTGCCAAACGGATTGCAGTCCGCCGCTTTGTTCTCCCGCATGCAAGTAAATTCAAGCCACTCACCCGAGCGCACTTTGAAGCGCAAATACTCCGCCGCCTGAAACGTTTCGGCGCGCGAGTCCCAGCGAACGATCACATCAGCACCGCTCGGAAACGCTTGGGCGCAGCGAAAGGCGATCCAGTTTTCGGCGTTGCTGATGCCCGCTGCTTTGAGAAGCTCCTCTTTGCGTTTGCCGCCAATCACTCGGACGGTGTTGACCGAGCGAACGCCTTCAACTTCGCAGAACACCCGCTCGACAAAGGTCTTGCCATCAATCGCGCCCTTGGCTCGAACGAGAAACACCTGCTGTTCATCAATGTTGATCGCTTCGTTGGCCGGGTTGGATTCGGCGATGACGGGCAAGGGAGCGCGCGCCGTTTGGGCGGATGCGGTTGGCAAAACCGACAGTGCTAAGAGGGCAGTGCAGAGGAGTCGCGAGAGGGTGGATTGCATGGGCGCGTGTAAGTCGTAGATTTAGGTGTCGTGGGTCGTCGAAATCAGTCGAACGCGATGAGTTGCTATCGAATCAATTCGCCGATGCCTCTGTTTTATCCGTTCGCCCTGAGCTTGTCGAAGGGCGGGTGGCAACCCACCAAGGCTTCGACAAGCTCAGCCCGAACGGCTAGGTGGTTTGGTGTCTGTCGGGCGCACCAAACGATAAACTCGTTTTCGTGAAAGCCCCGCTCGACACACAGACGTATTTGCCGCCCACATTGCGCCCAGCGCTTGCAAAATTGGGCGTGTCGCATCTGCGCGATATGGCGCTCCACCTGCCGATGCGCTACGAAGATCAAACGCGGGTAGTCGCGATTGGCGAGCTAACGGTGGGCGAATCGGTGGTGATCGAGGGCGTCGTCGATCACTCAGAAACTCTCACCCGGCCGCGCCGACAATTCGTGGCGCTCATTCGCGCAACCTCCGATGACGGCATCAGCAAGCTGGCACCCCGGCTCACCTTGCGCTACTTTAATTTCTATCCGAGCACGGTAGCGGCACTGAAACCCGGCAACGTGGTGCGGGTATACGGCGAAATTCGCGATGGCTACTACGGCTTGGAGATGGTGCATCCGATTTTCAAAAAAGCGGATGCAACGGATAAGCCAGAAGCGCCGTCCAATAAGGCGTTGACGCCTGTTTACCCCAGTAGCGCTGGCATTCCACAAGCCGCGCTTCGCACGCTCGCCACGAAGTCACTCAAGCTGCGCGACGTTACGAACGATTTGTTGCCCGCATCACTGATCGAATCGCAGCAGCTCATGCCGTGGCAAACCGCACTCAGCGTGCTGCACACACCCGCTGCGTCCGAATCCGCTGTCTCGCTCGAAATGCGAACGCACCCGGCATGGCGACGTATTAAGTTTGATGAGCTGCTGGCGCAGCAGTTGGCGCTACGGGACGCCAAGCGTTTGCGTGCAGCGGAATCGTCGCCGATCATCAAGCCTACGGGCACATTGTCGGCTGCGCTTTTGCAGCGTTTGCCATTCAAACTCACCAGCGCCCAACGACGCGCCGTGTCCGAAGCGCTAGCCGATTTACAGCGCGAAACGCCGATGACGCGGCTCTTGCAAGGTGATGTCGGCAGCGGCAAAACCATCGTTGCTGCGCTCGCCGCACTCGCCGCAGTAGAAGCGGGCTATCAAGTCGCATTCATGGCGCCCACAGAGCTTTTAGCAGCGCAGCATTTCAACAAGCTCTCGCATTGGTTGAGCGGTCTGTCCGTCAAGCTGACATGGCTCACTGGCTCCATGACCGGCGCTGAGCAGCGGGCGGCGCAGACCGCCTGCGCCAGCGGTGAAACGAATATTGCGATTGGTACGCATGCGCTCTTTCAGAAGAAGGTGTCGTTCGCGCGGCTTGGATTGGTGGTGGTGGATGAGCAACATCGGTTTGGTGTTGAGCAGCGGCTGCAGTTGCGGCAAAGGGGGGCTCGGGCTCCCTCTCCCCCGGAGGGAGAGGGCGGGGGAGAGGGGGCAGGCGGCTCAAAGCTCCGGCATCACTCCTGTAGCAACCTTCCCCCTCTCCCTAGCCCTCTCCCTCCGGGGGAGAGGGAACAGCACCTCGCCCCCCACACCCTAATGATGAGCGCCACCCCGATCCCGCGCTCGCTGGCCATGAGTTACTACGCGGATTTGGATGTGTCCGTTATCGACGAACTTCCCGGCGGTCGGCAACCCATCGCCACCAAACTCGTCTCAGAAAATCGCCGCATCGAGATTGCGGAGCGC
>JAAFHR010000084.1 GCA_013298455.1 Betaproteobacteria bacterium
ACCACGCACACCGTGCAGGGAGCGCTGTTTTTGGCGAGCCCGGATGCGGCGCGTTTCACGCCCGACATGGCGGTTGATGTGTTGTTTCGCTTGGCCAACATCGTGAGTGTTGCCCTCGCTCGCACCGAGCCCTAGCGCGCGATGCGCGAGCGATGAAAGCGCGCGCTGAAAACGGCTTGGCGACGCCGCCTGAATCGGGCGATTCACCTGAGGCAGCGCTTCGCGGCTTCATTGAAAGTTTGCGCGCGCGTGGCGCTGCGCTCACGCTTCGGCGCTACGAAACGGCCTGCGAACACTTGCTTCGCGAATGTGCTGGCAAAACGCTCCAGAGCTTGACGGTCCGCGACGTGCAAAGCACACTTTCGAAACTTCATGCTCGCGGGATGCAGCCTCGTTCGCTCGCCACCACTTTATCGGCGTGGCGCGCTTGGTTTCGCTATCTCTCGAAATCTGATCCTGCGTATTCGCTCGATGTGTTTAACGGCATTCGTGCGCCTCGGGCCGCCAAGCGTTTGCCCAATGCGATGACTGAAGTTGAAGCCGTTCAGCTCTTGGATGATGAAGGTGACGCGGCAGCGGCTCGCGCAAACCCAGCAACCCTTGCGCGTGATCAAGCGATGTTTGAGCTGCTTTACGGCTGTGGGATGCGCGTGGGTGAATTGGTTGCGCTCGAAGTGAGCGACGTGATGGCCGGTAGCGGCGAAGTTCGCGTGTTTGGCAAGGGGCGCAAAGAGCGTGTGTTGCCGTTGGGCGGCGCTGCGGAGCGCGCGCTTTCCGTGTGGCTTGCTGAGCGCGGCTCGATGCTCAAGCGCAGCGCCGTAAGCGGTGAGACTGCACTTTTTTTAGGCGCTCGGGGCGGTCGAATTGACGCGACTGTGGTGCGCCGAGTTCTTCGCATCAGAGCGCAGTCGGCGGGTGTAGCCTCGCACGTCCATCCGCATCGACTGCGGCATTCGTTCGCATCACACCTGTTGCAGGCGTCGGGCGATCTTCGCGCGGTGCAGGAATTGATGGGGCACGCGAGTATCGCCTCGACGCAGGTCTACACGCATCTGGATTTTGCGCATCTGGCGAAGGTCTACGACGGCGCGCACCCTCGGGCGCGAAAGCGAAAAGCGTAGGTTGGGATTGCCTTAGCGAGTGATGAGTGCCGTAGGGTCGTCGGAGCGTTCGACTTCGCGCAACCAATGCCGGAGTTTCGTGCGTCCGCGCGGCGAACGAAGGTGGGTGATCCATGTGGCGTCGGCGCGAATCCGCTCGGAGGTGATCACCTCGACAACGTCGCCCGAACGAAGCTCCGATGAAATGTCGGTCGCCCGCCCGTTCACCATCGCGCCGCGCGCACGAAGCCCGATTTCGGAATGCACCGCAAACGCGAAATCGAGCACGGTGGACGACATGGGCAATAAAAACGCCTTGCCTTTGGGCGAGAGCACGGTGATTGAGCGATGGCGAAGCAATTCGCGCAGTGTGCGTGTTAGATCGCCTTCTTCGCCGCGCCCCGCAACGACGGTTGATAGATCCTCTGACGAACTACTGGTGCCCGCTTCAAACACAAACGGTGTCGCACGGCTGGGCGGAAACCGAAATGAAAATTCGACCACAGGTCCGTGAGTGCCCAAAAACACCGACGTGCTCACCGCGCCCGCCACCAAGTCCACTTTGAAGGTGCCGGGCAGCACGTACGCACACTCATGAAGCGCGGCGATGTCGGCGTAGGCCAGGGCCATCGATGCGTATCTCCGGTATACAACAGGTGTGGCAAATAGCGCGCGTGAACTTGTTTGCTCGCGCAGAAGCATTAAGCCGTGGGCGAAGTTGTCTGCCGCAACGCTCGGATCGGGCTCCGCCAGCGCGATTTTGGCGAGGGCAGGAAAGTCGGATGCGGCGGTTTTCATCCGCCGAACATCAAACCCGGCTTTCGTTGTGAGCCAAGCCGAGATCGCAGCCGTACGCTGAGGATGCGCCCAGCGATAGGCAAGGTACTCCATC
Source organism: Betaproteobacteria bacterium (assembly GCA_013298455.1). Lineage (GTDB taxonomy): Bacteria > Pseudomonadota > Gammaproteobacteria > Burkholderiales > Casimicrobiaceae > Casimicrobium. The sequence continues at coordinate 1,993 of JAAFHR010000084.1, forward strand.
TCGGCTGCAAAACGGTGTAGGCCGACGTATTGAGCGAGCGGGCAAAAAATCGCTAGCGTCTCTGCGGCCACGCGGCGCTGCTTGGCAACACTCACCGCATCGAGCGTGCGCAGGTTGTGCAACCGATCAGCGCACTTGAGCGAAAAGATGCGATGATCTCGCGCGCCCGCCACCACGAGCTTTCGAAGGGTTTCCTCACGCGCACCGACTTGGCTCACGACGCGGGTTTGGTCAAACTTGGTGACGCCGTCGACAATCGCCGAGACGCCGGGGCCGAAGTCAAGTTCGAGTGATTCCGCGGAAACGCCGCAGTCTTCAATCACGTCGTGCAGCAGCGCCGCGCAGATCAAGTCGCGATCCGGCGCGACCATGTCTAAGAGGCTCTGAGCGACGCTGAGCGGATGATAGAAGTAGGGTTCCCCCGACGCGCGAAGCTGGCCTTCGTGCGCGGTTCGGGCAAAGTGAGTGGCACGCTCAATGTCGTGCGCGGCGGCCGGGGCGAAGCGGCGGCGAACTTCTGCGAAGAAGTTGACTTCAGGGGAGTCAACTTGTCGCATTAACGGGGCTCTACATCCCAACCTTTTTGAGGATGCTGCGATCAATCCGGTGTTCGGCAATTTCCCTGAGCGCCACAACAACGGGCTTGTCACGCTTTGAGGCGGCGATCAGAGGTTGATGTCCGCCGCTCAACTGGCGCGCACGGTGGGCAGCCGCCAGAGCGAGTTCGAATCGATTGTCAATCGTGGTGAGGCAGTCTTCGACGGTAATCCGAGCCATAATAAAAACTTTCAATAACTAACGCGACAGACGAAATTGCCCGCGCGCAGTCAATTACTTTTGATTTTAGCGCAGTTACCGCGTCGTTTCTGGGTTTGGGCGCGATGGCCGGTGCGGGGGCCCCGACTTTCAGCGGCTTGACGCCACTGATATTATTGCTCGACGCCAAAACTTACATTTGCTGCCGGAGCCGCCTCGTCAACATGATCGCCACCAACGAACTTTCCGCACACGTTGCGGCGGCGCACATGGGGCGTGTATGACGGCAGTCTCGAACCGCGCGCTGCCGCAGGGCTATCGGCTGCAAAACTACCGAATCGACCGAGCGATCAGTCGCGGCGGCTTTTCCATCGTTTATCGCGCGGTCGACGACAACGGATCAGTCGTGGCGATCAAAGAGTATTTGCCCAGTGGTTTGGTGCTGCGAACCGATGGATCGCGTGTTCACGCCAGCTCCATTGAGAATCTCGATTCGTTTCGCTTCGGGATGAAATGCTTCTTCGATGAGGGCAAATCACTCGCTTCGATCAATCACCCTAACGTCGTTCGCGTGTTGAATTTTTTCCGCGCCAACGAAACGGTCTACATGGTGATGAAGTACGAGCGCGGCCGTACGTTGCAGCAATACATTCAGGGTAATCAAGGGCTGTTGCCCGAGGGGCTGATTCGGCACGTCTTTTCGCGTCTCCTGAACGGCCTTCGTGAAGTGCATTCGCGTCGACTGTTGCATCTGGACATTAAGCCCGCCAACATCTACATCCGAACCGACGGCTCGCCGGTGCTTTTGGATTTTGGCGCAGCGCGGCAAGTGCTCGCCTCACGCGGCAGCAAGGTCACGCCGATGTACACGCCGGGCTTTGCGGCGCCCGAGCAATATCGGGAAAGTGATGCGGACCGATTGGGGCCTTGGACGGATGTTTACGGCGTTGGCGCATCGCTGTTTGCCTGCTTCGCCGCCTTTGCCCCGCAAGCGGCCGACAGTCGGGTCAAGGACGAGCACTACGTTTCAGCGCGCAAGCTCTGGGGCGGCAAGTATTCCGACAGTTTGTTGGACTTGGTGGATCAGTGCCTACGACTGGACGGGCTGCAACGTCCGCAGTCGGTGTTTCAGGTACAGCGCCTTTTGATGGACGAAATCGTGCCGGAAAAGCCCACGTTTACTAAGCGAGTGATGGACATGTTTCGCGGAAAAAAGAAGAGGAGTCGTTGACGTTGTTTATTTCACTCGCTCCCGCGATGCGGCGATTTGACGTGTAGGTCGGACGCGTCATGGAATTTTCTATTTTTCAAGAAACCCGTCGGGGTGCCCGCAAGGTCAATCAAGATCGCTTGGGCTATGTCTACACCCGGGACGCAGTGTGTTTGGTCGTCGCCGACGGTATGGGCGGTCATATTGGCGGCGAGATTGCAGCCCACATTGTGGTGCGCTTACTGATCGAGCGCTTTGAAAATGAAGCGAAACCCACGCTCGCTTCGCCAGTGCTGTTTTTGCAGCGCGCCATCGATGCGGCCCACGCGGCGTTGGGCGACTACGCGCAACGCTTCAGCTTACCCGACACGCCACGCACCACGTGTGTAGCTTGCATCATCCAAGACGACGCCGCGTATTGGGCGCATGCGGGCGATTCACGACTCTATCTGCTACGAAAAGGCGCGGTGCACGGCCGAACCCGTGATCACTCGAAAGTGCAGTACCTGATTGATAACGGTGTGATCACGCCCGACGAAGCGGGGCGGCATCCGGACCGAAACAAAGTGTTTAGCTGCTTGGGTGGCGCGTTTGAACCCAATGTGGATTTCTCGCCGCGCGTGCCGCTGCAGCACGACGACGTGTTGGTGCTGTGTACTGATGGGATGTGGAGCGCGTTTGGCGACAAGGAAGTTGTTCGTGCCTTCGAAACCGGCGGTTTGCAGCAAAGCACGCCGGCGCTCCTTAATGAAGCCGAGCGACGCGGCGGCGCAGATTGCGACAACTTGAGTGTGATCGCTCTTCGCTGGGCGGGCGTGCCCCCCACTTGGTCTGACGGGCTCTCCACCCACACCCAAACGCAGACACTCGCGCTGGGCGAGTTCAGCACGCAGATGGATCGCACGGTCACGCTGGCTGAGCCGCTTACCGGACGCCCTGCCTTGTCAGACGCCGAAATCGAAAAGGCAATCACGGAAATCCAAGAAACATTGAAGCGCCATGGCAGCAGTTGAACGAATTCTGTTCGTCGACACCGAAACAACGGGCCTTGATCCCAAGGCGGGGCATCGCTTGGTAGAGATCGCCGCCGTCGAGTCGATTGATCGAAAGCTGACTGGGCGCAATTTCCAATATTTTTTGAACCCCGAGCGCGACATCGATCCGGCGGCGAGTGCAGTGCATGGCCTCACCATCGAAGATTTGCTCGACAAACCGAAATTTGCCGATATCGCGGATGAATTTGTTGAGTTCGTTCGAGGCGCGACCGTGGTCATTCACAACGCGGCGTTTGACATCGGATTCATCGAAGCCGAGCTCAAGCGCGCTAAGCGCAACGGCACGTCCGCACTCAATTTGACGGTCGTCGACAGCTTGCTCATCGCACGGGAGAAATTCCCCGGAAAACGAAATTCACTGGACGCGCTCTGTGATCGCCTCGGGGTCGACAACAGCGCCCGAAATGTACACGGCGCGCTATTAGATTCCCGCCTTTTGGCCGATGTCTACTTCGCCTTGACGCGCGGTCAGGGTGAGTTGGGGATGGACGCGCCGACTGAATCGTCGGCGGCGCGCTCGGCTGACTTGCCTACGGGAACGATCGCTGCGGAGCTCGTGGCGCTGGCGACATCGGCTGCGGCACAGCAAGCGCACGCCCGGTGGCTTGAAGCCAATCCAGCGTCGGCGGCGCGCTGGCAGTAGCGTTTGAGCGGCGGGAGCGCTTTACGCGGCCGTTCTCGTCTCGATCTGATCTCCGGCGATGATGCAAACGTCAGCGCGTCGCGCCGCGAACAGGCCATTGCAGACGACACCAGCGATGTTGTTGAGCGTGGCTTCAAGGCCATCACAGTCAGAGAAGTTGAGTCCGACCACATCGATGATGATGTTCCCGTTGTCGGTGATCAGCTCACCGCGGCGTTTGGCTGCGCCACCGAGTGCTGCGATCCGGTCGCAAACGTAGGCCTCGGCGAAGGGCACGACTTCTACTGGCAATGGAAACGCACCCAGTGTTGACACCCATTTCGACCCATCCACCATGCAGATGAAGCGTTTGCTGGCGGAAGCGATGATCTTCTCGCGAGTCAGCGCTGCGCCACCGCCTTTAATCATGGCGAGCGATGGATCGATTTCGTCTGCGCCGTCAAAGTAGCAGTCGATGCGTCGGACGTCGTTGAGCGGCACGATCTTGAGCCCTGCCTTTAGCGCGATGGCTTCGCTTTGTGCCGAAGCGACAACAACCGCTGGCGGTTTCGCGGGCGCCGCGCCCAAAAGCTCAATAAAGCGAGCGACCGTGCTGCCGCTGCCAATCCCAACGACTTGCCCCGCGTCGACGAAGCTCAGGGCATGTCGAGCGGCGTTAATTTTTCGTTGATCTTGGAGAGAGAGCGAAGTGGTCATGAGTGTGATGTAGGCCGGCGTTGTAATCGCAGCCTCTAAAATTGTGTTTTGGGGTGATCGGTTGAATGAGTTTCAATGAGACGCCCGGTATGCGCGCAGTGCATCGTTTACCTCTGTTCGGGACCCATCATTGGACTATCTAAAAAGAATTCTCAACGCCAAAGTCTACGACGTTGCGATTGAATCGTCGCTGTCACCTGCGCCCTCATTATCGCAGCGCACAGGCAATCAGGTGCTCATTAAACGCGAGGACGAGCAACCGGTTTTCTCATTCAAACTGCGTGGTGCGTACAACAAGATGGCGCATCTGGATGCCAAGCAATTGGCGCTTGGCGTGATTGCCGCAAGTAGCGGAAATCACGCACAAGGTGTGGCGCTCGCCGCACAAAAGCTGGGCTGCAAGGCCACCATTGTGATGCCACGCACAACGCCGAGCATCAAGATTGATGCGGTCCGAGCGCGCGGTGCTGAGGTGCTTCTCGAAGGCGAGAGCTACTCCGATTGCTACGAAAAAGCGCGCCAACTCGCCGACGAACAGGGCAAGAGCTTTATTCATCCGTACGACGATCCGGATGTGATTGCCGGTCAGGGCACGATTGGGATGGAGATCCTCCGACAACACCAAGGGGATATCGACACGATCTTTGTCGCCGTGGGCGGCGGCGGTTTGATTTCAGGCGTTGCGGCCTACGTCAAAGCGGTGCGGCCGAGCACGCGAATCGTGGCGGTACAAGCCGCTGATTCGAGCGCCATGATTCAGTCGCTGGAATCGCACTCTCGTGTGAACTTAACCAGCGTTGGGTTGTTCGCCGATGCGGTGGCGGTGAAGCAAGTGGGCACCGAAACCTTTCGGCTCTGCGAGCAGTATGTTGATGATTGGATCACGGTCACCACCGACGAAATCTGCGCGGCGATCAAAGACGCTTACTCGGATTGCCGCTGTGTGTTGGAGCCCGCTGGCGCGATTTCGATCGCGGGGCTGAAGAAGTATTCCGAAGCCAAGCGCATTCAAGGCAAGACGCTAGTCGCTATCGCTTGCGGCGCGAATATGAATTTTGATCGCCTGCGATTCGTTGCTGAGCGTGCTGTGCTCGGCGAGGCGCGTGAGGCGTTGCTTGCGGTGACGATTCCGGAGCAGCCGGGGAGTTTTTTGCATTTCTGTGAGCTGCTCGGCCCCCGCTCGGTGACGGAGTTCAACTATCGATTTGCAGGCGGCCAGCAGGCGCACGTGTTCGTCGGCGTTGAGGTCAACAATCGCGTCGAAACACACGCTTTGATTGAGGGCTTTCGAAGTGCGGGCCTCGACGTTGCGGATTTGTCCGATAACGAATTGGCCAAACTGCACGTGCGACATCTGGTGGGCGGTCACGCCACGGGCACCGACGGCGAGCGCGTGTATCGGTTCGACTTTCCTGAGCGTCCCGGTGCGCTGATGCAGTTTTTGCGGGTGATGAATCGCGGTTGGAATGTGACTTTATTTCACTACCGAAATCACGGCGCGGATGTTGGCCGGGTCTTGGTGGGCATGCAAATTCCGCCGGGTGACGCCGCTGAGTTTGATCACTTTTTGAGCAGTTTGTCTGCGCTCGGCTACGCATTTTGTGACGAGAGCGCCAACATTGCCTACATTCGCTTTTTAGGGCTACACCAATGATTTATTGGGCTGCAGCGAGTTTTTCCTGATAGTCGAACGTCTGCGCTGCCCCGCAACCCGGTTTCGTTGCAAACCGTCGACAGCGTGGATCGGTTAAACCCTATGCCATTCATAAAGATAGGACTTTTCGGTCTAACATGGCACACTTAATACCAATGTCATTTTTTGATCCCCCATGGCTTTGAACGATAACGACGCAGGCTCCATTGCTCAGGGTGTGAAGGTAATGGTGATTGACGACAGCAATACCATCCGCCGTAGCGCAGAGATTTTTTTGTTGCAAGCGGGGTATCAAGTCATCTTGGCCGAGGACGGATTCGACGCCTTGGCAAAGATTGCCGATCATCAGCCGGACATCATTTTTGTAGACATCATGATGCCGCGCCTCGATGGCTATCTGACCTGCGCGTTGATCAAAAAGCATCAGCGTTTCCGCACGATTCCAGTCGTTATGCTGTCCTCGAAAGACGGCCTGTTTGACCGGGCGCGCGGCCGAATGGTGGGATCAGATCAATACTTAACCAAACCCTTTACGAAAGACAGTCTGATCGGTGCGGTGAACGAATTCGTCACCCAGCGTGTTTGATGGTTAACTGACTATGCCAATTCGAAATATTCTCGTCGTAGACGACTCCCCCACCGAACGACATTTCTTGTCCGAAGTGCTCAAAAACGCCGGCTTCTCTGTGAGTAGCTGTGAGAGCGGCGAGCAGGCAGTTGCACAGGCAAAAGTGTTGCTTCCCGATTTGATTTTGATGGACGTGGTGATGCCCGGCCTCAATGGGTTTCAGGCAACCCGTGTGATTGCCCGCGACGAAGCAACCAAGCACATTCCAGTGCTCATCTGCACCACCAAGAGCCAAGAAACCGACAAGATTTGGGGGCTTCGGCAGGGCGCGCGTGATTACCTTGTTAAGCCCGTCTCTCCGGCTGAGTTGTTGGAGAAAATCGCCAAGTTTGGATAACTCGACGACTTCTACCGCCCTCGATCCTAATGCCCCATAAAAGATGAGACCGCAGATATGGCACGTGATCGCAACCGACTCCTAAATTTCCAAGCCGCGCTGGGCCAACGCCTCAAGCAGGCGGCCGCCCAGCCAAAGCGCGATTCGCGGCTTGCGGTGTATGCCGCCAACAAACACTTTTTGCTCGATTTAGCCGACGTGGCCGAGGTCGCGCCGGTTTCTGCCGTGACGCCGGTGCCGTTTACACGGGCATGGTTTTTGGGTGTCACCAACGTGCGCGGCACGCTCTACGCAGTGAGCGACATGGCGGCATGGCTTTTGGGGCGGCGCACACCGAGTAACGATGCGACCCGCGTGGTGCTGCTAGGGCAACGCCTAGCACGACTGCGGACTGCGATCATGGTTGAGCGCGTCGTGGGGCTTCGCTTGCTTGACGACATGGTGAGCATTCCCAACGAGCCGCTTCGCACGTGGGAAAAATCCGCTTGGCGCGACAAAGACGGAACGGCTTGGTACGAGATTGATCTCGCGAGCTTAGTGATGGATAACGAATTTCTTCAGGTAGTGCAGAACTAGATGTTCGAGGAACGCAAATGAAACTCAAACTCGGAAAACTTTTTGGAAACACCGCGCGTCGCGAGGCGTCGGTGCCCACGGTGATGGCAACGCCCATCGCTACCGACACAGCGGTGATGGGGAGCAGCTACGATCCTCTTGCCTCCGACTCCGTCGTTGAGCAATTGCGAGAGGCGAGCCGGGGCTCTTCAGCAGCGAGAAAGTTGCCGCTGATCGGGCACTTGCCGCCCGCTAAACAGTTCCAGTACCTTGCGACTGCGCTGTTAACGAGCTTCGTGTTGATGATCGCGTTTTTCGGTCTCTATGCGGTCGAGGCGCGAAAAAATACAGCGCAGGTGGCCGCTGCCACGGAGATGCAAATGCTTGCCCAGCGTCTTGCTCGCGGCGGCGCGCAATCCGAAATGGGTACGAGCGGCGCATTCGAAGTATTGGAATCAAGCCGGGCGCAGTTCAAGAGCAACCTAACAGCGCTGGCCAGCGGCGGCGAGTATCGCAATGTTTCGCTGTCCGAGCCACAGACCAAGACCGTAAAGGATGCCGTGACGGCCGTGGAAACACGCTGGGCAACCATCGAGCCAAAGGTTGAAGAACTGATGGCCTCAAAAGCGATTTTGACGTCACTCTCTCAAGCGGTGAGCAACGTGAACCAGGGAAACCAAGGTTTGCTTGAACTCACCGAACAGCTGGCAACGCAACTCTCTAGCGCCGGCGCTCGCGAGAGTGCGCTGTCGAACAACCTAGTGATGCTCACGCAACGGATCGCTAAAAACGCCAACGCGCTGATCGGTGATGAGGTCGATTCCGACGTTGCGTTTTTGCTCGGAAAAGACACGGCAACATTCCGCGACATCGTCAACGGGCTCACACAGGGTAGCGAAACGCTCCGCGTGAACGCCACCAAAGATCCCGAAGCCAAGCAAACGCTCACCGAAATCGGCAGCCGCTTCCAAGAGACCGAAAAACGCCTCGTGGAAGTGCTC
>JAAFHR010000085.1 GCA_013298455.1 Betaproteobacteria bacterium
CGCGTGTTCGGCCAATTCGGGCAGTTTCGAGACGAAATCTTGGTAGGCATTTGCGTTGTTTTCGCCTTGGTTCCATGCGAGCGATGCGGCTCGGTACGCGCGCGCCAAATCCTCACCCATCCCCAGGCAATAGCGATCCAGCCAAGCATTGAGCTTTACGATGTGCGCGCCGTCGTCGGTGGGATAGATGTGCCAGAGCATCGGTTTGGCGGCGTATTGGGCTCGAACGAATGAATCCTCGCCGCGGACGATCAGTAAGTCGTAGCGAGCGAGCAGGGCGTCGAATTCGGTTTGCGGTACGGGGGCGATGCGAGTCGTCGGCGCTGACGTGGGAGGTGCGGTGATGTCGCTGGCGCAATCGATTTGTAGGTTCGATGCCGCAGTGCTGGAGAGCGCATCTACCAAGGCTTGCAGCGGTGCATGTGGATAGCAAAACACAAACACTCGCAACAAAGCTTCAGCGTTTAGCGTTTCAAAACGTAGCTTCGAAACGCTTCGCTCACGAATCAACCCACCGCTTCGTTCGCTAAATCCCGGCACAAAAAAGTGCTTCAACAACGGCAATCGTGGATGCGGCGACGGCAGCCCATGTACGCCGTCAACCCACGATTCCGCGCTCAAGTATTCGAGATTGAGCCAAATCGGCTTGTTCCCCAAAGAAACCATGGCATTGACGTAATCAGCTGGAGGGTCGCAGGCAAACGCTTCGATCAACACGTCAGACGGATGAAGTACAAGGTTCGGAGTCCACCGAACGATCTCAATGCCGCATAAATGCTGGGTTTCAAGGCTATCGCTCAGCTCGGGCGCAACGAATCGAAACGCGCGCAAGTCGTCCACTATCAATCGGACGCGCCAGTCGTATTCGGCGCAAAGCTGCCGTGCCAAGCGCCAGCAAACGCCAATGTCGCCATAGTTATCGATGACTCGGCAAAACAGGTCTAGGCTGCGGCGGGCGGCTCGCTCGCCACTCTGTTGATGTGTCTGATCCAACCCATTGGCTCCGTTGCGGCGAGCAGGCTAACTGCGCTTCGCCGCGTGAATTGTCTCTTTTTCCTACGATTTTCCGTCTTAACCAACAGGAGCGATCTTTCGGGATACGTTTGGGTGGCAACAGCCGGCCAAATTCGCAACAATCATCATTCAAACGGCGCCTTAGCGCACAACGATGACTTTGGGGTTTTTATGCAGCACTTTTTAGGCGACCGAATCATGGATCGGTCACCCACAACTCTGTCTGTGCGGCGGCGGCCGCTGGCAATGGCCATGTCTTCTGCGCTTGCAGTGGGCAGCGCCGCGCTCGGTACGTCGGCGTTAGCGTTGAGCGACGAGGACGTGCTCCGGCAGTTTGCGCAAGTCACACAAATGCCGCTGCCGCAAGTGACACAAAGCGCGGGCGGCGCAACGCAGCTCACGTGGAACACCACGCTCGATTTATCGGTGTATCGAAACACGCAGTCTGGCGGCGCAACGCTCAACCCCAACGCCAGCGGCAATCTGCACCGCGCCATTTTTGGCAGCGATTACAAACGAGTGAGCGAGGGCGACGTGACTGCGTGGGCACAAGCGCAGCTCACACAAACCAATGACATCGCCACGCAGCGTCATCCGCTCTTGATGAACAAGGTGCAGATTGGCTATTCGCAGCCCGGTTTTGTGGGCGCGGTGGGCGATTTGGCCGTGGCGCATTCGCAGCTTGGCACCACGTTGCCGATTCGCGGCGCGCAGGCGCAAAAGTTTCTCGGCCCGATTTATGTCTCGGGCGCTGCGGGATTGTTTGTTGAGGATTGGCGCTCGGCGTACAACAAACAGGTGCGAACCGCCTACCCACGTGAGGCCTACGCCCTCAAAGTGGGTAGCTCGCCCGGCACGTTGAGCGCGGGCGCTGCTACGTTTGACGTTTACGCCACCGGGCAACAGTTTTCAGATCAAACGGCCGTATCGCCGCTGATGACCAATCCCCTCAACGGAGCCAAGGGCGCGAGCGCCACCATTGGCGCGGCGTTTCGATACGACAAGGTTGCTTTCAACATCGAAGCCGGAAAGTCGCGCTTTGACGAACAAGGCGCGAAGCGCTTGAAAGACGACGCGCTCATGACGGATTTCTCGTTTCAGGGCGATCCGGTGGCGCTGCGGATGGGCTTTAACGATGTGGGCGGTGTGTATTCGACGCTCTCCATGGTTTCGCCGGGCACGCGCGAAGCCTTTGGCAATGTGGCTTGGCGCGTTACGCCTGAATTTTCGGCAACCTTTGATGCGCGGCAATCGCGCTACACGCCCAGCTCACGGACGGCCATTTTGCCGCCGCCCCCGCCACCGATTACCCTGCCGCCCGATCCCTTTGCGCCACCGATTCCAGCGCTCGCGCCGCCGATAAAGGTGATCACCGATAGCGAATCAGCATCGGTGACACTGAGCTGGACGCCCAAGGCAATCGCCGGATTCAATAGCTCGCTCACCATGGGCCGCGCAAAAACAGAGCAAGTGGGCGCAGATAGTCGAACCCAAAGTGACAACGCATCGCTCACGCTCGGCTACACCAAAGACGGCTGGACCGGCGGCTTGAATCTAACGCAGCAGCAAAACGAGTCGTTTGGCGCAACCCCCAACGAAGCCAAAACAACTGGCGGCACAGTGAACCTCTCCAAGTCGTTTGCCGACTCATCAGGGCAGCGTTCAGTCAACGTGATGAGCTCGTACACCAAGCAATGGCAAAACAACAGCGCCAATGCCGTGCAGCCCGCCGCCAAAGGCTGGAATGATCGCATCATGCTCACCGTTGGATTCAATTGGACGAACGTGGGTTTACTAAACGTTGCTGGATTTTTGGGGCACCTCAAGGATCCAGTATCGGGTGCGATTGGCAAGCAGGACGGCGTGCAGGTGGACGCGACTTGGCAGTGGAATCCGAAGTGGAGCTTCAAGCTCTATGGTCGCGAAAACCGCAACTGGCAAACGCTTGCAGCGCAAGCGTTTAAGGACCGAAGCGTGGGCGCATCGCTCGTCGGTACGTTCTAAGCTAACCCGGACTGAGATAGGAAACATGATGAAACAGCACAATCAAATCAGCGCACCGGGCGTCACCGTGTTCACCAAAAAACCGCTTCGAGTGGCCGTGGCGCTCGCTTGCGCGTTGAGCTTCACCGCAGCCACATTCAACACCGCAACCCTCGCTCAAGTCGGCACGCCGGGTGCGCGTGAGGAGCGCCAAAGCGATGCCCGAAACGTGACGCCGAGCGCGTCTGCCAAGCCCGCCACGCCAGCGGACAAAGCGCTTCTAGATGCGCAGTTTCAAGCCTTGATCGATGCCTACGAGCGCGGTGACGTGGGTTTCTTTCAAGCCAAGATTGATCCAGCGATGCCCGGCTACAGCCGCGTGCTCGATGCGATGCGCCGAGATGCCACCAGCCAAACTCGCCCACGATTGCTGTTCACTGATCAGACGTGGTCGATTGGCGAAAACGTGGCCATGCTGCAAGGCGTGTTTCAAAAGCGCTACTTCGATGCGCGAAATCTCAACCCTGAATTAGTCACTGGGCGCGTGGTGATTTTGCTCTCGCGCGATGGTGATTTGTGGCGGATTTCGGCCGTTACGGGCGATAGTCCGTTTGAGTCGCGAGCCGTTGCGCCGTGTCACACTGGCACCGTTCGCTTGATCTCACCGCCCAACGCCAACGCGGAGCCATTTTTCGTTGAAATTGATGATGCGGATTTGGCGGGTTTGCCGTCAATTCAAGCCGATATCGTTACTGATAAAGGGGATCGCGAGTTCATCACCTTAAACGCGTTAAATCCCGATGGCTTGTTCCGCGCGCAGGTCAACGCTCGTCGGCTCACCGCGCAAGGTAGCGCCGTTACCGGCAACGGTCAAATCGAGCTCATTGGCGACGCTGTGGTCACCGCGCGCTACAACGATCAATGCGTTGCGATCAGCCGTGCGCAGCAAATTACTCAGGCCACCGAGACCCGCCGCGATCCCGGCACATTGGGCCAGGTGGCGTGTCGGTTGGGCGGAAACGCTACGTTCGTCTCATTGGCCACCTCAAGCGGCGGCGCTGCAGGCACTCTACCGCTCACCATCGAATTGTTTGATCCGGATTTAGCCGGATTGCCCTCGATCGATGTGCTCTTGCGAACCAGCTCTGGCGACAGCGAAATCATCACGCTCGGTGCGGCTGGAAATCTCGGGCGATTCTTGACGACGAGCGTGCCAGCGCGTGTGGGGCCAAACGTTACCGCGAGCGCTCGAAACGGCACGCTCGATATCGGCGCTGCCATGGGCTTCACCGTTGAATACTTAGATCAGCGCGCCGGCGCAATCGGTCGCACACAAACCGTGTCGAGCGATTGCGGCAGCTTGCCCTCGGGTTATCAGGCCGCTCAGCTAGCCTGCTCGATCAATTCAACCAGCAATGCCGTCTCGGCAAGTCAAGCGAGCGTGTTGCCGATTAGCCTCTCGGTGACCGATCCCGATTTGGCATTGACGAATCCGCCGTTTGTGAACGTAACGATTCGAAATTCCGCCGGTGATAGTGAGCTGGTTCGCCTTGATCCGGCGGGTGTCGGTCGGTATGCGGCAAGCACATTGTCGCTGCGTCAAAGCGCTGCGATTGCCAATAACGGCGTGCTGGAATTTCCAAGCTTGGGCTCAATTTCCGCCGAATACACCGATACGACCAACGCCAGCGGCGTGGCCAACGTCGTGATCGGCGCGGGCTGCGGTGCGGTGGTGCAGAGCGTCACGCAACCGCCAGTCAACGTAGCGCCGCCAGTGGTCGCGCCAAGCTTCACCCTAGCAACCGTAGAGTTCACCGTGGTTGGCGTGGGCACGCAGTCGCCGCAAGCGTTTAGCTCGCAGATCACTCAAGGCAATTGCTCGATCACCGTTCGTGATCCCGATTTGGCAGGGCAGAGTTCGGTGAGCGTTGATCTGCGCGCTGTGCAGCAATCAAGCGGCAAGGTGGACACGGAAACGTTCACATTGGCGGCAGTGAGCCCCGGCGTGTTTTCACGAACCACCTGTCCGTATCAAGGTTACGTCGGAAGTAATCAGCAGGTGGCCGCGATATTCAACCCGCTTCCCAACAATGGTGCCATCAACCTAGGCGGCGGCGCAACTCAGCTCACGGTGAGCTTTGTAGACACCACAGCCCCCGGCGGCGGATCGCAAACCGTGAGTCGCTCAGTAACGGTGAATAACTAACGCTCGCTACGCCGGAATCATCGCCCTGAGCGCGTGCGGCGAATCGACGCTGTGCGCCGCTTGCCACGCTGCCGCCGCAGCGTGGTTGGCGATATAGCCGTAGCTGGCCAAAATCGCGGTCATGCCAGCGGCGTGGCTCGCTTTGATGTCGCTTTCGCCGTCGCCCACGTACCAGCAGGTTTCGGGCGCTGTGCTGATTTTTTCGGCAGCTAAGAGCAGCGGCGCGGGATTGGGCTTGGGCGTGGGCGTGGTGTCGCCGCAAATCACAACGGCAGGTCGAAAGGCTTTGTCGATGAGCAATTCGTGAATCATCGGTTCGGCTAAACGCGAATTTTTGTTGGTCACGATGCCCCACGTGATGCCGCTTCGCTCGATGGCGATCAGAAGCTCCAACACGCCGTCAAACAGATGCGATTTCGAGAGTTTTCGTTCGTTGTAAATCGCCAGAAAGCGTTGCCGATTTTGCTCGTAGCTCGGCGCTTCGGGCGTTAAATCGAGCCCGGCTTTGAGGAGGCTTCGAGCGCCGTAGGTGGCGAACGGGCGCAGCGATTCAAACGGCATTTCTGCGAGCCCCGATTCGACGCGCAAATCGTTAATCGCACCCGCCAAATCGGGCGCGCTGTCGACCAGTGTCCCATCAAAATCAAACAATATCGCGGACGGTTTTTGCATTGCAGCTTTCAGCGCGAAAGCCTTGATGAAATTGGGCTTTAGCGAATAATAGTAATTTTTCAGTAATCGCTCAAAAACTCTCTGATCCCAAGAAAACAGAGGCGTTTCGTGAAAAAGCTACTTGAGTTTTCGACACGCAATCAAATAGTTCACGGTCGTGTCAGATTTCCATTTGGCGACATGCGAAAACGGGTTGTAGTCCATGCCTTTGAGCTCGGTGAGCGTGAGCCCGGCGCTTTCGGCGAAGCCCACCAATTCGGAAGGCTTCAAAAATTTGGCGTATTCATGCGTACCTTTGGGCAGCAAACCGAGCACGTATTCCGCGCCGATCACGGTGAGCGCGTAGGCTTTCGGCGTGCGAGAAATCGTTGAGAAAAATAGCCAACCACCGGATTTGGCCAGCGCTGCGCACGCCGCCACCACCGAGCGCGGATCGGGCACGTGTTCGAGCATTTCAAGGCAGGTGACGACATCGAATTGACCGGGCATTTGTGCGGCCACGTCCTCAGCGGTGGCTTCTCGATAATCCACGTCGATGTTGGATTCCAGCGCATGCAGCTTGGCGACAGAGAGCGCTTTGCCCGCCATATCAACGCCGATCACATTCGCTCCCGTTCGCGCCATGCCCTCCGACATCAAGCCGCCACCGCAGCCAATATCGATGGCGCGTTTGCCTTTGAGGCCGCCGACGGTTTTGTCGACCAACTCAAGACGCAGCGGATTGATGTCGTGCAGCGGCCGAAACTTGCCGTTCGGATCCCACCACTGGCTCGCCAGCGCAGAGAATTTGGCGAGTTCGGCCGGGTCGGTGTTTTTCGTTGATTGGGTTGAGGCGTTGGACATCATTCGTTAAGCTGAAATCGTCGATGAATCGGAAGACTTTTTGGGCGCAGAAGGTTGTAGCGCCCGAACGCGCTCTGCAATGGCATTGATCACGGGCCGCGATTCATTCAATGCGCGATCGGCGTTTGCCGCAAGTGATCGATTGGCAACTCGTTGATCGCCGCCGACCCACACGTCGCTGACATCATCGCGCGTGGCGGCGTACACCACATGCGAGATCGGATCATAGAGCGGCGTCATCCCGACCCTCGCGATGCCAACCGCGATCAAATCGGCGGCTTTGCCCACTTCGGTGCTGCCAATCTGCGAAGCCAGTCCCAACGCCCGTGCACCGCCCAGCGTGGCGGCGTGAAAGGCTTGCGCAGCCGTGACGGCGGTTGCATCGTTCGATTGCACTTTGGCCAAGAGCGCCATCAAGCGCATCTCTTCAAACAGGTCGAGCCGGTTATTGCTCGCCGCGCCATCGGTGCCAAGCGCAACGTTCACGCCCGCTTTGAGCATCGCCGAAACGGGCGCGATGCCGCTAGCGAGCTTCAAATTCGATGACGGGCAATGCACGATCGACGCGCCATGTTTAGCGATGAGCGCGATGTCGGCGTCGTTCAAATGAACGGCGTGTGCGCCCACAAAATCGGGGCTGAGTGTGCCGTTCCGTTGCAGGCGTTCGGTGGGGCGAACGCCGTCTTTGGCGATGGCGTCGGTCACCTCTTGCGCGGTTTCTTGGAGGTGCGTGTGAACGACCATTCCGAGCTCAGCGGCGTAGGCGTTGATGCGACCAAAGGTGGCGTCGCTCACGGTGTAGGGCGCGTGCGGGCCAAGGGCGAAACTGAGTAAGGCCTCGCCTTTGAATTGGTCGCGCGCGTCTAAACCGAGTGCTAAATAAGCGTCTGAATCGGCGGCATAGCGCGTCGGGAAATCGAGAATCGGGAGCGCAAGTTGTGCCCGCAATCCCATCGACAAATACGCGTTGGCAGCGGCCTTGGGATAGAAGTACATATCGGCGCAGGTCGTGGTGCCGCCCAAGAGCATTTCAGCCGCGGCGAGCTGCGTGCCCACGGTCACGAACGATTCGTCCACCAGGGCCGCTTCCATCGGCCAGATGCGTTGTTGGAGCCAATCGGTGAGCGCCATGTCGTCCGCCGCACCGCGAAACAGTGTCATTGCGGCATGCGTGTGGGTGTTGACGAGCCCCGGCATGAGGATGCTCGCACCGAGTTCAATCACGGTGTGTGGTTCGCCGCTGTGGCGAAGCGATTCGCGGAGGGCAGTGGATGCGCCGACGGCTGCGATCAAGCCGTTACTGTCAACGTGAACAGCACCGTCGCGCAGCGAGCGTACGCCGGTTTCAGAGGAAGTGATGAGCCATTCGGCGGTGATGAGTTGGGCGCTGCGTTGCATGACTCAATTGTCTCTGAAGTCGGACCTCCCGCCCTTGCCAACCGAGCAGGCAACAAAAAACCCGCCGAAGCGGGTTTTTTGCTTGAGTGAATCGCGGCTCCCAATTGCTTGGGGGCCGAGCGAGCCGTTACTTACGTACGGTGATCTCGCCTTTGACTTCAACTTCAACGCGGCGATGCGGTTGCAAGCAAGCGATCAGAGCCTTGCGGTTCTTTTGCTCACAAACGACGCCTGGCACTGGCTGGGTTTTGCCCATGCCGAGTGTTTCGAGCTTGTCTTTAGCAACGCCTTTGCTTGCCAAGTAGGCAGCAACGGCCGCAGCGCGGCGCTCAGAGAGCTTCTGGTTGTATTGCTGCGAACCCAAGCGATCGGTGTGACCGGTCACGAGTACGAGCTCAAGCTTTTGCACTTCTTTGATACGCGACAGAATTTCGCGATCCAGAACGGCTTGGCCTTCAGGCTTCAACACAGCTTTGTCAAAGTCAAACAGTGCTTTTGAAGCCAGTGTGATCTTTTGAACGGCTGGCGCTGGTGGAGGCGCTGGCGGAGCTGGTGGTGGAGGTGGCGGCGCAACAGGCGCAGGTGCTGGCGCAGCCGCTGGTGGAGCTACTGGTGCTGGTGGCGGCGCTGGTGGGCGGGGCGCTGGAGGCGGTGCTTTTGGCACGAGATCTGGGTCGCAAGCGGCGATCGCCATTGCGGGGGTCCAGTAGCTGGTGCGCCAGCAGAGGTTGCAAGACGCGTTGTTTGAGCCGTAACGGCCGCTGCGAACGACGTTGTTGTCGGCGGCGCCAGTGGCGGAGAGTACGTAGCCGCTGTTTGCAGGCGTTGCTTGCGCAAACACCACACCAGCTGACAACGCAACAACCGTGCCGGAGACGGCGCTAGCGATAGTGCGAAGTTTCATTGATTTGTTACCCCTTATAAGGCATTAGGACGATGTCGCAGAGACCTTGTCCACTGAATGCTGCAGCACCAGTGGTCACAAAATCCCCTCCTAGTGCAATATATCACTTGGAAAATCTGGCTTGCAATCGCCGCAAGCCCTGTGTTGGTGCGGCGGGTGGGTTGTGTCTATCGCGCAACTGATTGCCAGACTAAAATGCTGAGTTAACCCGGATTTGTCAGTGTGTCGTCAGTCGGCGACGCCGCTGTTCATTTGGGTCGTTTTTTCGCGCCCCTTACTTTGAGTGTTCATGGATCAATTCGCTAAAGAAACCCTGCCAATCAGCCTAGAAAGCGAGATGCGCTCGTCCTATCTGGACTACGCGATGAGCGTGATCGTTGGGCGCGCGCTGCCCGATGTTCGCGACGGCTTGAAGCCCGTACATCGCCGTGTGCTCTACGGGATGCATGAAACGAATAACGTGCATAACCGCCCGTACGTGAAATGCGCGCGCGTGGTGGGCGAGGTGATGGGTAAGTTTCACCCGCACGGAGATGCGTCGATTTATGACACGCTGGTGCGGATGGCGCAGGATTTCTCAATGCGCTACCAGCTCGTTGATGGTCAAGGCAACTTCGGCTCGGTTGACGGTGACAACGCCGCGGCGATGCGCTACACCGAGTGCCGCTTGCAAAAAATCACCTCGGAAATGCTCGGTGATTTAGAGAAAGAAACGGTCGATTTCCAGCCGAACTACGACGGCAAGGAAATGGAGCCAACCGTTCTGCCAGCGAAATTTCCGAATCTTCTGGTGAATGGAAGTTCCGGAATTGCGGTGGGCATGGCCACCAACATCCCGCCGCATAACCTCTCAGACATCCTCGATGCGACGCAGCTGCTCCTCAAAAATGGTGAAACCACCGTTGATGAGCTGATCGACATCGTCAAAGCGCCCGATTTCCCCACCGGCGGTTACATCTACGGACTTGAGGGCGTGGTTCAGGGCTACCGAACTGGCCGTGGCCGCGTGGTGATGCGCGCCAAAACGCATTTCGAGCCGATCGGCAAATCGGATCGCCAAGCGATCATCGTTGACGAAATTCCGTATCAGGTCAATAAGTCAACGCTGCTGCAAAAAATCGGCGAGCTCGTTCGCGATAAACGCCTTGAGGGCATTTCTGATCTGCGCGACGAATCCGATAAATCGGGCATGCGCGTGGTCATTGAATTGAAGCGCGGCGAGATCCCCGACATCGTTCTCAACAACCTCTACAAAAACACGCAGCTGCAAGACAGCTTCGGCATGAACTGTGTGGCGCTGGTCGACAATCGGCCGCGCATTTTGAACCTCAAAGATTTCCTTGAGCAATTCATTATTCATCGCCGCGAAGTTGTTACGCGTCGTACGCAATTCGAACTCAAGCAAGCGCGGGCTCGGGCGCACATCCTCGAAGGTTTGGCGGTTGCACTGGCCAACGTTGATCCGATCATCGCGCTGATCAAAGCGTCAGCCACGCCGGATGAAGCG
>JAAFHR010000086.1 GCA_013298455.1 Betaproteobacteria bacterium
GGTGAGCGAATCGGCCGCAATGGCCGCTGTGTTTCCTTTGCGAACCACAACCAACGTGGTCATAGAGTACTTTCGTTTTTATTGAGCAACCCGTGATTATAGATTTTGGGATGTTCGTGTCGCCGCATCGAGCTGTAGGAGCGGTTCCACCGCGATGGGGCAGTTGAATCACGATTGGTTGTGCTCGGTAGTCATCGCGGTGGAACCGCTCCTACAAGGCCATTTGCCTCGATGGTGAGGCGCTCGGTTCGCTCAAGCCAAATACTGCCGCCTGCAAACGCGTGCCCCTTTGGATGGGCTAGCGCCGATTTAACAAGCTCAGGCATCGCGGCAAACGCATATGAATTTCCAAACAACACGCGAAACGCTGTGGAGTACATCAAGAGCGCCCGGAGTACGTATTGTTCGTTCCAACTCCGGCGCTCCGTTAACACCCAATCTTTGAGGTATTCATGCGGCAAAAAAATGTCATGCACATGAATCTTCACACCCGGTTTGAGGCGCGGGAGCACTTCAAAAAACAAGTAGTTCACATCGCTTCCCGTTTTCGAAACATGCGACGAATCGATGAACAAAATGTCATCTCGCTCCAGCGTCTCAAACACTGAAAGCGGAACCTCTTGCACCTTTTTCACGATGACTTCAGAGATACCCGGCACCCCTGCCGTGAGGAATGCGCGCGGATACGGCTCGATACAAGTGAGCGAACAGCGCCCGTCAAAGTAGCGTCGATTCACATCCGCCATCAAGAGCGATGAAAAGCCCGAACCCACTTCAATAATGCGGCTCGGTCTAAACTTTCGTAGCAACACAAACGCGGCGCGCGAGTCAAGCCAACTGAATTGGCTGTTTTGCGTGAAGAAGTCGTAGGCGTTTTTGACCTCGCCCTCTTTTTCGCAGTAGTCGTAGTCGCCGATGTATTTCGGGAAGTCCGCAGTGAGCACTTCGCGGTGAAACGCGTCGTTGAAATCGATGCCCAAGACCGGATGGGTGCGCGCTGGCCACAACTCGGCCGCTCGCGCTGTGAGATCGGTCACATCAATCAAGGGAGAGTAAAAGTGTCCTGAGGGGAAAGCATCCAAAGGCGGTGCCAACGCCGCGACCGAGAATTGATCATCTGGGGCTCGTGCGTCTGTCATTTGACCAAACTCGAATCGTGAAAGCCCGATTTTGCCGCAGTTCGGCTCTCGTTGTTGCGTCTCGGGGAGCCCAGCAAAGCGGATAATTCTCCGCTCATACCGACGTAACTAAAAACACATGAATGCGCCGCTCTCCGCCATCAATTGTTTTCAGGATCGTGACGGCTATTTGTCCTGGCTATCCGATACTTCAGTGCAGGGCCCCAGACGCGCGGCTGAATCGGACGCGCTTACTGAAATCGCATCGAAAGCGGATGTCAATTTGCACTGCTGGGCACACGGAGGACGAGCGAGACTGGGTTACTCAAAGAAGGGCGCTTTAGCGAGCGGCTACAACTGGCGAGAATTTGGTCAGTGCAGCGAATGTGGGGCAATCACCCGTATTCGACTAGTGGCGGAATTCATTGATCGAGCGGTTCGAAATTACCTGAATCCGACGATCTATTTGACCGAACAGCTCACCCCGCTCTATAAGCTGCTACGGCAACACCACAGCGGTCTCATTGGAAGTGAGTATGTTCCAGATCGCTCGCTACGGAGCAAAGCTGAGCAACGTTTGCGAGCCTACCTGGGCGACCCCACCGCAACGCTTCGTCACGAAGACGGCTGCGCCCTCACTTTCGCTGACGAGTCGATTCACCTCGTCGGCAGCTTTGACGTGCTGGAGCATATCCCCGATTACCGACAAGCCATCCGCGAGTTTGTGCGCGTTTTGCGGCCCGCCGGGCAGCTCTTCCTTACTGCACCGTTTCTGCCTGCGAGCGAAGCAACGCTGGTTCGAGCACAGATTGATCCCACCGCCGACAACGGCATTCGGCATCTGCTTTCACCCGAGTATCACGGCAACCCAACCGATCCAGCGGGCGGCGTGTTGTGCTTCTATCACTTCGGTTGGGATTTGCTCGGCGAACTCCGTCGCCAAGGCTTTCGCTCGGTGGCGCTCGCCGAGGCATGGAGCCGTGAGACCGCCGTGTTTGGAAATCAGCAGGTAATTGTCGCGACCAAATAGCAGTGCGAGCCGCTCAAACTGTATCGCCTCACGGCGTCTGACACTTCACCGAATCAATCGCACACACCGCGCGCTTGAACGACGGATAGAGCAATCGATTGCCAGCGGCGCTCAGGTGATCGCCGTCGAAATAGAGCGGCGTGTCACCGCGCAAGGCTCCGCAAATCGCATCCGGACACAGCGTAGGTAGCGGGTCCCATGCTGAGATGCGCGGGTTGCCTCGGGCGAGTGATTCGATGGACATCACCACGGGTTCGCGGTAGCCGAGCATATCTGCACGCTCAATGCTTAGGCCACCCGCGCAGACTTCGTTGCCGCGATTAAAACGATCCGAACAACGAAAGGGCGGTGCGTGAAAGACCGGCTTGGGGAGTTCGACGAGGACGCGCAGGGGCTTGTCGTTCCAATCCGCGAGCCACAGGGTCGCCTCGGTCAGCGAGCGGGCGCGCTGGGCCGTCGCATGCTCACCGGTCATCATGGCACGTGCGGCACGTTCGTCCAAACGAGACCACTGGTCGCTGAAACGGTGCACGCGGAGCGAGGGCAGAAACGCGATGTCGTTGGGTTTGGATAGCGCCGTCACGTCGGCAAGCGCCGCTTTCGCGGGCGCAACACAAGCGCCGCCCGACACCTCCGCCATCGGCGTGTGCAGGGGCAAAAATGGGCAGCCCGGCAGGTGATAGACACGCACCACCGCGCCGGTTTCAGCGGCGAATTGATCAAACATGGCGAGATAAGCGCCCGCATGCGAATCGCCCAGCACGAAAAGCTGCACTGCGTTTGTACTTTGTTTGCAATCACGCGGGTGATACTCGACGACATTGCTGCCTGCAATCGCTCGGTAGCGCAGATCAACGCTGCACTGGCGCGATGATGTCATGCCAGTCATCCGATCGGTCGCATACCAATCTGCAGCGTTTTTTGGCACAGTGCTCTGCGTCACCCACGGGCGAATTGCAAAGAAGCCGTGCGCCATCAGCGCGGCACCGAACACCGCCGACAACAGCAAAACGAGTTGTACCGAAACGCGCCGTGATCGCAACCACGCGCTTTGCCGAATCGGTTGTTCAACAAAACGGAACGAACACTCCGCCAACAGTAGCGTGATCGCGATGGCCATCGCTTGATGCGCGGTACTGCCAAGCCCTACAGTCCAGCGCATCAAAACAAACACCGGCCAGTGCCACAGGTAGAGTGAATAGGACCGCAGCCCCACCGCCACCAAGGTAGGGCTTGCCAACACGCGTCGCACCACATCCTTGGGCGGTGCAACGTCCGACAGGCCGATCAGCAGCGCCGAAGCGGCTACGGCTAGGAGCGCAAACGGCCACGGAAACTGGGCCATCGGCGTGAGCGTGTAACTTGCGATCAGCAGGCCAAGGCCGGCCCATGCAGTGACACTTCCCGCCCAGTCCGCGCTGCGTCGCTGCCGCGTAGCGCGGGCACCGACCCAAAGGCAAAGTAGCGCTCCAACCGCGAGCTCCCAAAACCGACTAGCGAGCGAATAGAACGCGTGTAGCGGCGCATGGCTTTGTGCCCACCGCGCAAAAATGAGCGATGCAAGCGCGAGCAACACAATCAATGCGAGAAAAATCCAAGCGCGCCGATGGCCCCGGAGGCGCAGACTCAACCAGCCGAAAAGCAGTAGCGGTACGAGCAAATAAAACTGCTCCTCAACGCCGAGCGACCAAGTGTGCGTTGCTGCGTTGTACTCGGCGCGAGGCGCAAAATACGTCTCGGTATTGCGAGCCAAAAGCACGTTGCTCAACCCAAAAAATGCGTAGATCAAGGTCTTGTCGCCGACCCCGCTGAGCCAACCCGGCGGGACGAAGAGCACGCAAAACAGCGCAGTGACGAGGAGCATCACCAGGAGTGCTGGGGCGACGCGGATTAGCCGACGTGCGTAAAACCCAGCAATGAAGCGGCCGATGGATTCGTGGGCACGCGTGGCGAGCGACGCTGTAACGACATAGCCCGAAATCACAAAAAACACGTCAACCCCGACAAAACCGCCGGGCAGCCACGCCGCGTTGAGGTGATAGACGATGACCGCCAGCACGGCCAAGGCGCGCAGACCGTCGACGTGTGGCAAGTAAGCGGAATGGATGAGGCTAGCGTGCGCGTTCAACGATGTGCGGGGTGAGGCGGAAAAAACGATCATAGCGCGAGCGCTTCGAAGGATGGGGAGGAGCGGTTCCACCGCGAAGCACTGTGAAGCGCCCTCTCCCCTTGAGGGAGAGGGGGAACTTTCGCCGGGGTACACGGCCGCTTGTTCCAGCCGATTTCCCCCTCTCCCCCCACCCCTCTCCCTCCGGGGGAGAGGGGAATCGGAGTGCGAAATGACGGGCTTCAATCGCTGAATTGCCCGCCGCTGAGCCACAATTCGGTCGCTCTTTGCCAAAACTCACCAATGCTTCGCGCATCGATAACCGCATCAGGTTTTAAATGTCGCCATGCGATGTGCAACGTCGGCAACACGTCGTGCGGCTCGACGGAAATCGGCGCTGCTCGCGTTTGCTTAGAGAGCTTTTCTCCGCTGTGATTGCGAACGATCGGGACGTGCAGGTAGCGCGGCGTGGCCACATCCAACGCCTGCTGCAAAAAGACTTGCCGCGCCGTGTTGCCAAGCAAGTCTGCGCCACGCACGACGTGTGTGACACCTTGTTCGGCATCATCAACGACGACGGCAAGTTGGTAGGCGTAAACGCCGTCGCTTCGGCGAACCACAAAGTCGCCGATCTCCGTTGCTAGTTGTTGCGTCGCTTCGCCAAACTCGCGATCCACAAAGGTGATCGGTGGGGCCGATGCAGTATTCAATCGAAGCGCGGTGTGCGGTGCGTTGAGCGCGATGTTGGCATGGCGACAGGTGCCGGGATAGATCGTTTCACCATCGCTGTTTTTGGGCGCGGATTCGAGTGTTTTTCGCGTGCAGCGACAGGCGTAGATGTGACCGCCCTCGATCAAGGTTCGAAGCGCTCGGTCATAGGTCAAAGCGCGTTCACTTTGTCGAAGCACTTCGCCCTGCTGCGCGAACCCATACGCATCGAGCTGGGCGCGAATGATTCGCTCGGATTCAAGCGAACAGCGCGCTGCGTCAACGTCTTCAATCCGCAGCAACCAACGCCCGTTGTGTGCGAGCGCATCGACGTAGCTGGCCATTGCCGCCACCAACGAGCCCACGTGCAGCGGGCCGGTGGGTGATGGTGCGAAACGTCCGACGTAGCTTTTTGACAGGGCCTCTAACGTGTTCATAAAAAATAGTGCGCGTTGGCTAGAGGTGCGCTCAGGCTCCCTCCCCCCGGGGGGGAGGGTTGGGGGGAGGGAGTAGGTTGAAGCGACAAGCCTCGCTGGAACACACACGCCCTTGCCCCCAGGGGGAGGGAGTCAAACCGTCCGATGCCTGTCACCAAACGCACTACTTCGTTGCCGCACTCGTGACCGCAGGCTCAGCAGGAAACACGGGCGGTGACCATTTCCACCGCGATTCGAGCAAACCGAGTACGGTGTTGGGATATTCGAAACGCCCCAGCGAGCCGTTGTAGCGGGCGAGCGCTCGCACCACGTCGCCCTTTTCGATGTCTAGGTAGTGGCGCAAAATCACCGCGCCGTAGCGAAGGTTGGTTCGCAGATGAAACAAGTTGTGATCGGGCGAGCCGATCAGTCGCACCCAGAACGGCATGATTTGCGTGTAGCCACGAGCCGAAGCGCTGCTGATGGCGTATTTCCGAAACGCACTTTCGTGAGTGATCAGCGCGAGCATCAATTGCGGGTCAAGTCCGGCGCGGCTGGCTTCGTATTGCACGGTGATCAAAAACTCAGTGCGCTGCTCGGGATCGGGCATGCGTTTGGCGAGCCGCGCCGACATCTCCGCGAGCCACGCTTGAGTGACGCGCGGATCACCAATCAAGCGAGGCGCGCTGCGATCTGCAATGGCTGAGGCGAGCGCGGTTTGCACACTGGCGACGAGTTTTTCTTCGATTTGCGGGCCAGCCAAAGACGAACGCGGCAACACGGCCACGCAGAAAATCATGGCAAAAACAATTCCTAACTTTTTGTACGAACGCGATATCAAATCTGGGCTTTCAACAAATACTTCAATTTTTCGAAATCAATCATAAACACTCGATACGCCATATTTCAATTGGCTTACGAACAAAAAGCTCATTTAATTGCCAACATGACGCAGATGAGGGATTTGTCATCCTGAGCAGCGCGAAGGATCAGCCACGCAACCTGCGCTTTTCCTACGGTGGACTCTGTGTGTCGGCCTTAGGTTCGAGTCCCGTTGACAGTCAAGAAAGCTTACATGAGCCACAACAGAGATTCTCGACGTTCACGCTGCCATGCCGAATCCGACTACGACGGTCATCAGAAGTTTGCCAGAATGCACTGAATTCGCATCGGACGCCGCGCCGCCCACCCCGCATCGAAAAGTCATGAAACCCCGCGAAGCGACAACCCTTTTGGCCACCGATTTCACAGATTGCACAGATTATTCAAACACTGTGGTTTGAAATCTGTGTTCATCAGTGAAATCGGTGGCAAAAAACGTAGCGCAGGGGCTGAAGAATCAAGCGTGGTGAACGCCACCGATGGCATGCCAAAGTCTCCGCAGTCGCTGCCGCGCATCGCGCCATGAAAGTCAACCCCATGCAATATTTCCGCGATCTGTCCGTTTCTGCGATTGTCTCTGGTTTTGTCGTCGTCTTGGTTGGCTTCACGAGCACCGGAGCGATTGTGTTTCAGGCTGCACAGGCGCTCGGGGCAACGCAAGCGCAGGTCAGCTCGTGGATGTGGGCGCTCGGTTTGGGCATGGGCATCGCGAGCATTTTGCCGTCGCTTTACTTCAAGAAACCGGTGCTCGCGGCGTGGTCAACTCCTGGGGCAGCGCTGATCGCCACGAGCTCTGGGATTACCATGCCCGAAGCGGTCGGTGCGTTTGTGATCTGCGCGATTTTGATCATTGTGGCGGGGGCGAGCGGTTGGTTTGAAACACTGATGAACCGGATTCCGATGGCGATTGCTTCGGCGATGCTCGCGGGTGTGTTGCTCCGATTTGGGATGGAGGCATTTAGCTCGATCAAGAGCGCGCCGCTCTTGGTGCTGCCGATGATCGCGGCGCATTTGATAGGGCGGCGCTATTGGCCGCGCTACGCGGTGCTGGGCGTGTTGGTTGTGGGGTGCGCTATTGCGGTCGCGACCAACGCACTCAAATGGGATTTGGTGACCGTGGAATGGGCAACACCGGTGTGGGTAACGCCGCAATGGTCAGTGGCTGCAACGATTGGGCTCGCCGTGCCCCTGTTCTTGGTGACGATGGCCTCGCAAAACATGCCCGGCGTAGCGGTCATGCGCGCGGCGGGCTACAACACACCGATTTCGCCGGTGATTGCAACGACCGGCGCTGTGAACTTGGTGTTTGCGCCGTTTGGTGCCTTTGCATTGAACCTAGCGGCGATCACTGCGGCGATTTGCATGAGCAAAGAAGCGCACGATGATCCCGAAAAGCGCTACACCGCCGCCGTGATGGGTGGCGTGTTTTACTGCCTCATTGGGCTCTTCGGTGCGATTGTCGCGGGGCTGTTCGCTGCGTTTCCACGTGAGCTGGTGATCGTGCTAGCGGGGCTCGCGCTCATCAACACCATTGGCAGCGGGCTTGCCACCGCGATGAAAGAGGAAACAGATCGCGAAGCGGCGATGATTACGTTTCTCATCACGGCGTCAGGTGTAACGCTCTTGGGAATTGGGAGCGCGTTTTGGGGGTTGGTGGGCGGATTGATCGCGCTGATTGTGCTTCGACGGCGAGGCTAACAATGTTCAGCACTTCGCTGGTTCGCGAAGTCGTGGGACGCTTTTCTCTTGACGCAGATTTCGCTGATTGCGCAGATGAACGCAGATTATTTTTTGCTCAATGGTGACCGCGCTCTGACTAATGTGCGCAAATCCGCGTCATCAGCGTAATCTGCGTCAAAAAAAGTTGCCGCCGCGTCATTCGCATGTGCTGCAAACACCAGAGCGCGGTTTCATAGGGCAGTGCACTTTGGGGATTGGTGGGGAAATTGATCGCGTTGTTGGTACTTCGACGCCGCGCCTAGTCCCCTCCCCTTCAAGGGGAAGGGACCAAAGCGCCGATTGTTCGGTGCTAAATCGACATCAACTGCTTCACACCATCGCTCGCCATATCCGCACCACGTCCCGTCTTAATTACGGCGCCGCGCTCCATCACAACGTATTGATCGGCAAGCTCCGCTGCGAAATCGTAGAACTGCTCGACGAGCACGATGGCCATCGTCTTTCGATCAGCCAGTAGACGCAATACGCGGCCAATGTCTTTGATGACGCTCGGCTGAATGCCCTCGGTGGGCTCATCAAGAATCAAAAGTTTTGGATTGGCGGCCAATGCCCGAGCGATGGCAAGCTGCTGCTGTTGCCCGCCTGATAAATCGCCGCCTCGCCGAGCGAGCATTTGCTTGAGCACAGGAAACAAGTCGAACAATTCAGCAGGGATTTTGCTGCCCGCGCTTTTGTAGGCGAGCCCCATGTTGAGATTGTCCTCAACCGTCAGTCGACCGAAGATTTCGCGGCCCTGCGGCACAAAACCAATGCCTTGGCGTACTCGATCAAAGCTCGCGCTTTTTTGAAGCTCTGCGCCGTCAAGAGCAATGCTCCCAGAGCGAATCGGAACGACACCCATGATGCTTTTCAGTAGCGTTGTTTTGCCCACGCCGTTCCGACCGAGCACCACGGTGATCTCGCCCACACGAGCGCTCAAAGACACATCGCGCAGAATGTGCGAGCCACCGTAAAACTGATTCACGCCTTTGATCTCTAACATTCGCTAGCGCCCCAAATACACTTCGATCACACGTTCATCGTTTTGCACACTGGCCAAACTGCCTTCAGCGAGCACACTGCCTTCGTGCAATACCGTCACGATTTTCTTGGTCGTTTGCTGACCGCCGTTAACGAGTTCGCCGATGAATTTCATATCGTGCTCCACCACCACGAGCGAATGCTTGCCCTCGAGCGTCAAGAAAAGTTCTGCGGTGCGCTCGGTTTCTTCGTCGGTCATGCCCGCTACAGGCTCATCGAGCAACAAGAGTTTCGGTCGTTGAATCAAAAGCATGCCGATTTCAAGCCACTGCTTTTGACCGTGCGACAAATTGCCTGCGATACGTTCACCGTCGCCCGAGAGCTGAATGAGTTTCATCGTATCGTGCAACTCGTCTAGCTCAGCGGAGCCGAGTTTGGCGAACAGCGTGTGGCGAACACGGCGATCTGATTTGGCCGCCAGCTCCAAGTTTTCAAAGACCGTGAGTTGCTCAAACACCGTGGGTTTCTGAAACTTACGGCCGATGCCGCGCTGCGCAATTTCGCTTTCACGCAGCCGCAGTAAATCGATGTTGGAACCAAAGGTAGCGCGGCCGCTGTCGGGTCGAGTCTTTCCTGTGATGACATCCATCATCGTGGTCTTCCCGGCGCCGTTGGGGCCGATGATGCAACGAAGTTCGCCCACGCGAATATCAAGCGAGAGTTTGTTGAGCGCTCGAAAGCCATCGAACGACACCGAAATCTCGTCAACGTACAAGATGCCACCGCTCGCCAAATCCACCGTTTGCGAATCAACCAATCGAGAAAAGCTCGCGGATTGGCCGCCCGATTGCGACACGCCCTCAGCGTTGCCGAGCTTTGTTTTGTACTCAGCGAGGCGCCGCGCGCCGTCGTCTAGGAGTTCGGGCGTCATGCTTTGTCTCCGCTCGCCGCGCCGCGAAGTTTGCGAACCAGGCCAATGATGCCTTGCGGCAAAAACAGTGTGACAGCGATAAAGAGTCCACCCAAGAAGTACAACCAAAATTCAGGAAATGCCACCGTGAACCAGCTCTTCGCGCCGTTAACAAAAAACGCTCCGACGATAGGGCCGATCAACGTTGCCCGACCGCCCACGGCAGCCCAAATCGCGATTTCAATGCTCGCAGCGGGGCTCATCTCACCGGGGTTGATGATGCCCACTTGCGGCACGTAGAGCGCGCCCGCCACGCCGCACATCATCGCTGAAATCGTCCAGATCGAGAGCTTGTACCAAAGCGTGTTGTAGCCAGTAAAAAGCACGCGAGATTCGGCATCTCGAATGGCTTGAAGCACACGACCAAACTTGCTCTGCACGATGTATTTCGCGATCAAGTAGAAACCGACCAACGTCAATCCGGTGAGGATGCAAAGCGTCACGCGCATTGAAGGCGTTGCAATCGGTACATCAAGAATTCGTTTGAAATCGGTGAAGCCGTTGTTGC